>CAYSHR010000071.1:0-10888 GCA_964430795.1 uncultured bacterium | reverse complement strand
TTATACCCGGTTTCCCCAGGCTTTCTAAGGTTTCTCAATATGGCGTCGGACTGGTTGTTAATGAATAAACCGGCGACAAAAATAAGCAGCCCGACAATAAACCTGGGATCGAACAACCAGGACGGATCATATTCGGGACCCAGATAAAAAAGGTAGCGCCCGATAAAATAGCCATTAATAAGGTTGAAAAAAAACCCGAACAGAGGGATGGAAACAGGCATGGGCTTTGCCTTGCCGGAAAACCGAAAAGGATAAATAAGAGTTCGATTTACGTAATGGATAAGCCAGATTAGAAGAAAAACTGTAGCGACAACGGTGCCTGTTCTATCTCCTGTAAAATAGAATAACCCCACTAAACAGAGGGCGGGAGACTCCATCAACACCCAACCGACCTTAGGGTTGATTTCCCGGCCCCACCCTTTTCGCGCGTGTCGTCCATAGGGCGCGGATACTTTTGTCAAAAGAATAAAAACTACAGGCGCAAAAGCGATCCAGGCATAGAGAAGGGGGAAGTAAATTTTTTGTTCACCCATTTGACTTTAACTTCCCGGCTTTATCAAACCATTCATAGACATCCTCCACGGTCTCTTTTGTCGGGCGCGGTTTATACCCAAGTTCCTTTGCCGCCTTGTCATAAGAAATATTTCTGTTTGACCGCAAAGCGCAAAGTGATTCCCCGGTATATAGCGGGCGTCGATTTGCCAGCTTGGAGAAATTTTCCACAAAAGGCGCGCCTAACCTCGCCAGCCACATTGGGGAAACAAAACCCGGTGGCTTGACGTTTGTTGTTTCATAAGTCATCTGTCCTAGTTCTTCCATGGAGCGCCAATGCCCTGAGAGCAGATATTTATGCCCCGCGCGCCCGTTGTTTAACGCGGACAACGCGCCTTTTGCCACATCGCGAACATCCACCCAATCAAATCCTCCTTTAATCAGTCCGGCGAGTTTTTTATGTTGGAGGTCCAGAAAAACTTCGCCCATTCTCGATGGTTTGAAATCAAAAGGACCAATCACTCCTGTTGGATTAACGACAACAGCGTCAAGGCCATTTGAGACTCCTTTTAGAATCTCTCTTTCGCCAGCCCCTTTGCTAAAATCATAAGCGGGAGACCGGCTGATTACATATGGTCTTTTTTCGTCAAGGGGTTCATCCAGAGGCGACTGGCAATGGGCATGGACCGACGAGAAATGAACGAGCCTTTTTATCCCGGTATTTTCGCAGGCGTAAACAACGTTTTTGGGTCCGATAACATTTGTGTCATAAACGAGGCCGCCCTGGTTGCCGCTTATTGATATTCTGGCCGCCAGATGAAAAACGTATTTGGCGTCTTTGAAAGCTTTGACAAGGGAGTCCCGGTCAAGAACATCGGCTTTTACAATCTCGACATCGAGTCCTTCCAAAGCTCTTTTGTCAGTTCTTATCACAGCCTTTACTTCATGGTTTTCTTCCAACAGCAGGCGCACCAACGCGCCGCCAATATGCCCTCCGGCTCCTGTTACTACGGTTTTCAATTTATTAAACTCCAAAATGTATTTGTTATGAATAATCTACTTTTTCATCATTCTACCTTTATGGGGTGGCGATGGGTTTTTCCGCCTTTTTCAGAAAACCATGCCGCCCTTTCTTGCACAAGGTCAAACTCGATAAAGTAGCGCCCGGGCTTTTGAGGTAGTTTAACCTGAACCGCTAAAGAAGTGGACTGGCCAGGTAAAAGGTCCTTTTCCAGATATGGTCTTGGATTATTATCAAATCTTACGCATCTGGATTTTTTGTCAAGAAGGTGATACCCAAGTCCCACTGGATTTTTCGAGTCGGTTCTCCACGAAGGCCAAATTCTATCGCCTTTGTTTGTCACTCTGATCATGGTCAGAATTGTTTCGCCGGTCTTGCCCTCCACTGGCGCGACCCGGACATCATATGAAACCTCACAGCCGCTTTTGGGCAAAGGACCAAGGGCAAAAGACTTGTACTTCTGCTTCTCCTTCTCCAAATTACCGACAGCTTTTTCATAGAGAGGAATGAAATTCCCGGGAGCGGCCTCGTCAACAAGATACTGAAAATGCTTTGCCTTTGGGCAAAAAAGACAGTTGGTTTTGTCGCTGTTAAAAACTCCGGCTTTTAAAAACCGGGTTGCCTTTCTAAATTCCTGATACTTTTTTCCCTGCCATATTTGAGAAAACGGCCTTTGGTTTATATCGCCCATGTAGTGATTCTCGATATCATCGGACCTGAGACAACAGGGAAAAACCACGCCATCGGAATCGATATAGCTCGCGATAAATCCTTCAAGACATAGAACCGGATTTTCTTCCTCGTTGCACTTTTTGATATTTTCGATAAGAGCCCATGGCGCCTGAATTATAAAGGAAGGATCATCGCTATAAGTCTCGCTCAGTTCACAAACATCATCCTTGACCCTTGCCAGTTCATCATCATCAAGAGCCAGTTCCTTATGAACATGCCTTGGCTGCAACATGCGAAACTGGACCTGTCGCGCGCCAATTTCCCTGGCCAGTCCGGCCATATCCGGCGCCTGGTTCGAGTTGGCGTTGCATATGACAAAATTCATCGAGTGAAAACCATCGCCGGAATAATTCCTTTTCACCTTCGTGGCAAAAAGTTCCAGGTTGGAGAGTATTTTCCCAAAGTCGTCCTTTGGGGTGCCTTTGTGAATTTTTTCGTAACTTGTTTTTTCGGCGGCGTTAAAGGAAATCGAAAGATGAACATCCAACTCTGCCCATTTCTCTATTCTATCCTTTTTAAGAAGCGCGCCGTTTGTGCAGATGGAGCAAGCCATGGCATTTTCACGAATCATAACAACAAGATCATCAACGTGGCTGTAACAAAGGGGGTCGCCCCCACCGGTAAGAGAAACCTGCATGGTATTAATGCCGGCCAGATCTTCAATAAGGGCGCCGGCTTTCTCAAAAGGAAACGATTTTTTCAAACCCCCTGATTCATGCTCAAGCGCGCAAAAAATACATTTATAATTACAGGCGTATGTCGGGATGATTCCCACTTCCATCGGACCAGTCAAAGGGCGCCCAAAAAGAACCCCTTTGCGAACAAGCCTCAACCTGTCGGCTTTTTCAAAGTCGCCTTTGGGGATAAAATTACTCATCATCTTTTCCCTGGGTTAAATGAGGCGTCGCCCAAACACTCCAGCAACCAGTAAGATCGCCGCTTTTATGAGGCACCGCGGCAAGAGAAATTGACGCCTTTCCTTCCCAGCCCTTCAAGTCAAGATCAATTTCATGCCAGCGATTTTGCCACCGATTTTTCTTTGGGTCGATATATTTTGAATAAAGCATTTTTTCTCGATTTTCATCCCGGATGTGAATCTGGAACTCCACCCCTTTTCCGCCCCATTTCAAACAGAGAGGATCAAGGGCGCAAGCGGCGCGAAATCGACTGTCAGGCAAAAGATCAACCTTCCAGACAATGGATTGGCGAGGATGAGCCAGGATGGACAGCCGGTTGTCTCCCCAGACATTGGTCCTGATTAATCCGGGAGGAATGTCATTTTCAAACATGACATCCCCTTTTGAAAAGTTGTCCGGAAAATCAAAGTAACCGCGTTTTTCCTTTTTTGCCTGAATCTCCATCGCCCTTTGCCTAAAGGCGGAAAATGATCTTTCCAATTCTTTTTTATCAATAGTGGGCAGATCAAGAATCGACTCCTCGAAATAATTCGTCCGCTTTTTCCCGGTAATAAAGCCATTTTTCACGCAAACATCATAAAGCCTGGTTCCGGGATAGGGATAAAAAAGAGAGATTTGAGAATGATTGGGAGCGATTTTTTCGTTCAACTTAAAAAGCTCTTTGACTGTACTTTTTGTTTCTCCCGGAAAACCGATAATATTAAAAGTCCAGGTCTTAAGACCGATTTCATCGCACCAGCCAAGGGTCCTGATTATTTCCCGGTTGGTTACATTCCTGCCCAATACTTCTTTCCTCAAGGTCTGATTTCCAGCCTCAACCCCAGCCATCACCATATTACAACCCGCTTCTTTTAACGTGGTCAGGATTTTTTTGTCCACCTTTTCCACATGAATATAAACCTTGAATGGGTGCTTAAATCTTCTCTTGTAAAGATCGCAAAACTCATACGCCCAATCCAAATTATCGGTAAAGATATCATCCTCAATGAAAATCGACTTGAAATAATATTGCTTCTCAAGGACCTCGATGTTCTTGATGACTCTGGCTGGGGTTCTCATTCTCAAATACCCGCCAAGACCCTTGTATGCTTTTTTCCTGGCCGAGTTGGCGCAATAGGCGCAGGCGTATGGGCATCCCCGCCCCGCCATTACAGATATCTCAAACATGGAATCAATCATTATCGCCCGGTTGTCCCAGATTTCTCTTTTCGATATAGGAATAAGATCAAGATTTTCCAGAAGAGGAAATGGTTTGTTTCTTATGATCCTGCTTCCCATTTTACTCCAGATTCCTCTTGCCAAAGCCGGGTCTTTGCCTGTCTGAAGAATATCAAGAAACTCCGGTACGGCCACGTCGCCTTCAAAAGGGCAGATGTAATCCACCGCATCGTGGCCGATCACTTTTTCAGGATCGCAAATAACATGAATCCCGCCGACAATAATGGGCAAGGTCGTGCTTTCCTTTATCCACCTGGTGAATATTTTGACATGAATCCACTGGTGGGTGTTGGCCGGAAAAAACAGAATATCCGCGCCGCTGTTTTTAACGCCGGCAATAAACTCATCCCTGTCCGGCAACCTGCGAAGATAGATAAGGCTTGAACTATGCCCGGCGTCCCGGACAAGGGCGTCAATCTCCCCTACTCCGTGATTGTAATGGATGTAATTGCCTGAATCGATATCCACGTATATCCAGAGGACTTTCAAGGCTGGTCCTCCAATCGCGGCGCCCCCCATAACGCCCAGGCCCCTGTAAGATCATCTCCGGGATACGGATCAACAGCAAGAATAATATCCGCGGCGTCGATATCCGGCAATAGAATCTCCCACTCTATCCATCGCCTCTGGTCAGGATTTTTTTTGGGATCAATGGCAATGCTGTCTATTAAAATCTTATCCGAACATTCAAGATAAAATAGAGAAAACAGAACGCCGCCCCCGCCCCAAAAAAGAGAAACAGGGTCAAGGGCCACCGAGGATTTGAAGACTTTTCCTTTTAGTTTTTGCCCTGGAAACAGCACGCTGCATCTGGGATGGGCAAAAAGGGCGTAACGCTGATCTCCAAAAATATTTATTCTCGTCAAAGCCAAAGGCTCCGATCCCTCCCTTATGATTTTCGCCTCGTCCCATATGGCCAAAAGTCCTGTATTGTTTTTCGCGCTATTTAAAAGGCGGCCGCGAAAAGCCTCTTTCTCCATCACTTTGGCCTGATAGCGAAAGCGGCTATAAGTTGATTCCAGATTCCAGTGAGCGCGCTTTGAAAAAGCCAGAGAAGACCGACCGGAAAAATAGCTGTCCAGTTCCTTCTCTCTGACCAGCCCTTTTTCTTTGGCGCTTTTATAAAGATCAGTGCCGGGATAAGGATAAAAAATGGAAACCTGAACCTTGTCCGGAAGAACTTTTTCGTTAAGGGTCAAAGTCTTTTCCATCTCTTTTTCGGTTTCTCCTGGAAAACCCAGAATGTTAAACGCCCTGGTGTTAATATCAAGTTTTTTGCACCAGTCGAAAAACTCGACTATCTCCTTATCAGTCATCCGCCGGTTCAGAATATCTTTTCTCACCCTTTGGGACCCCGACTCGATACCCACGTTTACCCAGGAACAGCCCGCATTTTTCAAAAGACGAAGCATAGAATAATCAACGCTTCCAATCCGAAGATAAACCTTGAAGGGCAGATTGAATCTCCGTGAATATTGGCGTATAAAATCCTCCACCCAATTTTTATCAAGGGAAAAAATATCATCCTCAAAATAAAGACTCGCGACCTTGTATTTTGAAAGAAGGAGTTCCAACTCCAGAAAGATATGGTCTCGACTTCGAAAGCGTGTGTACCCGCCTTTATTTTCATACAACCTTTTCCATCCGTGGTTGCAGCAATAAGCGCAAGGCCAGGGGCAGCCCCGCCCGGCAAGAACAGTAAGCTCGTAACCATTTACCTGTAAAATATCCTCCATGGGAAAATGGGCGCGGTCGTAAACAGGCAAGCTGTCAAGGTCGTCAATCAAGGGACCCAATTCATTCTCCTGATTACAGGTAATAATGTTTGGAATCGAATCCGGTTTTTGCCCGCTAAGAAGATCAACAATCGCCCTCTCGCCCTCGCCGCGAATCACCATATCAAAGGGCGCCTCTAAAACATCCTTTGCGGAGAAAGTCGCGTGAACGCCTCCGGCCAAAGTGACAAACCCCTCGGATTTGGCGATCCCGGCTATTTCCCGGGCGTAATGAAACTGGTGAGACGAAAATCCCAAAGCGACAAAATCAGGATTCTCTCTGGCGAGCCGGGTTTTTATTTTGGTGGAATCGACTGCCCTGTCTATAATCCAGACCTTTGGGTCATGCCTATTTTCTTGGGAGACAGCGGCTAAAGCGCCAATGCCATGGGGATAATGAAGGCCGTTGCGGGTATTGATATTTGGGTAAACAAACAGAATTTTCATTCATCTTCCACTAAAGAAAAAGGCGAGGCTATAGTCCGCTTTATTGATTCGTAAAATCAAGGAATTCATCCAACGTCAGGCCGGCTTGCCTGATAATACTCTTTAGCGTTCCTTTTCTTAAATCTTTTCTGTTTGCCGGAACGATTACGCGTAAAGCCGGAGTATGGCGAGACTTCAGTTTTATGTGGCTGCCTGTCTGGTGGTGGATAAAAAATCCGGCCTTTTTTTTAGCCGCCAATAGCTGTTTTGAGGAGACAGAAGGAAGGCGAGGACTCATCATATAATTGCTTCAACCTCTAGCGGCACACTTATTTTCTCCTGCTTCATACCCGCTTCTATCGGAATCGGTTCACCATCTTTCGCAAGACCTTCCAGGTAACACTTTATTGCGTCTTTTGCCATTTCCTTTGCTTGCTCAAAGGTGTCGCCTTCTGTGAAACACCCAGGCAAAGCAGGCACAGTTACATTGAATCCACCTTCTTCCGCCGGTTCGAATATTACAGTATAAGAATAAATTTTTTCGGGCATATTACGCCACCGTAAATACTTGAACATCTTTGCAAATTAATTATACGCCTTAATAAAACCCCCGTCAATGAAACACAAATACTATGGAAAAACCTCGCTCCCGCAGGATGTTCCGTCCCCTCCATCGCACAGCCACACTTTCGCGACAACAGCGCTCCAAGGGCACCAGGCGTTTGGATTTACAAACCAAGCGGCATAATCCCCCTCGACATAACAGGGCGTCGCGTCACATAGTTCTATCCAGTTTTCGGCAAAAGAGACGGCACCGGGAAGCATTCTATAGGAATAGCCCGGGTTATATTTGTTTTTTAACTGAATAGGTCCACCCGGGATTCCCAAGTCCCCTGGAACCGGGTTTGATGCAAGCCAGGTTTCTATATGAGTGATAGCCGAAGGGGAAGTCACCCAGAGATGAAACTGCTCACCGGCTGCCCACATTCTTAAAAAATAGCCGGAAGTAGGCCACTGAGTAATAATCACAGGATCCCCGCAATCATGATCATCATCGTCGTCATCATCGTCAAGATTTTCAACAGGATCATAATATTTGTCTTCTTTTCCATCACACCCAATATCATCCATAAAACAGGAGATTTGAGAAAAGGAAAAAAGAAGGGCAATAATTATAAACAGAAGAATCGCCGGTTTACACATCATCTACTCCAGTTTGTCATCTTTCTTTAATGATACACTATTTCAGGCAAATAAAAAAGGAAACAGGCTAAGCCGGAAAGGGCTCAATGATGTGTAAAATGAGTCGATGTTCTTGACATGTATTGCTATTGAATTCTGGCACCCCCGGCAGGAATCGAACCTGCGCGCCTGGAGTCGGAGTCCAGCGCTCTATCCACTGAGCTACGGGGGTATATCCTTTTTTAACACATTGCCAAAGCGAAATTTTATATCATCGCGACCTCTGTATGTAAAGAGAAATCTCCCTTTTCTATTGACACCTTTAGGAGATAAAATGTAGATTCCTCTATGATTTTTTCAGCCGGAATTAAGGAGACCCGTCATCAAGGGGGATGAAATTAAATGGATTGCCAAACCGGCGAAGAATAATCCGAAGGGAGTGGCCCTTGCTCTATCCTCGATCCTCGTTTCCATGATTTGCGTTGGATTTCTGACTCATTCCTGGGGCGCGGGAGAAGGTGAATCTGTTTTTTTCGCGGTCCTGACAGGATTTTTTCTTTTTATCAACCTTCGGAATTTCTTTTTGGAAACCTCGATCATTCTCAACAATGAAGGCATCGCTTTAAAGGAGGTTTTTTACACAAGAAAGCGTCCCTGGTCAAAGTGCAAAAGCCTTCATATTGATCGCTGCGGTGTTCTGGTTTCGCCCTTTTCTTATCCGACGCGCCTTGAAAATTTCAGGGGCATATATCTTCGTTTTGAGGGAAACAAGGATGAGGTTATGACCTTTTTGAAAAGGAAGATAAAATCGAAAATCGACGTTAACAACAAAAGCTGATGAGGAAAATGGCTGACACTCCAGAAAATAAAGAAAACAAAAAGAGCTTCTGGGCAAATGCCTTTGCCGTGGAAAAAACCGAGGACTTTAAACCCAACGAAAATGAGTTGGAACTTCTTGACCGGTTGGCCAAAAAAATCGCCGGGCGCGGCCTTTCCACTCCATCCATTCTGTTTTTGGAAAGCGCGAGACCTCTGAATTTTATAGGCGCTCAAACCATGGCCTTTTTTGAGCCTCTGGTAAGGACCGTATTCGCTTCCTGGGAAGGGTATTCGGTTTTTTATAAGTTGATGGAAAAAAGGGGCAGCGTTGAGTGTCTTATTGATA
This sequence comes from uncultured bacterium, assembly GCA_964430795.1. Taxonomy (GTDB): domain Bacteria; phylum Lernaellota; class Lernaellaia; order JACKCT01; family CAYSHR01; genus CAYSHR01. The sequence continues at coordinate 1,960 of CAYSHR010000071.1, read as the reverse complement.
GAATCGAATATTTTGAAAACGAAAAGCTGGAAGCTGTGGCCCAAGCGAAAGCCAAGGCGAAAGAGGAAAAGGGAAATAAATGAGCATCGATCCTGAGAAAATAAATGTGATTCTCGCGACTGATTGCGGTTCAACCACAACAAAAGCCATTCTCATACAGAAAATTAACGGCGAATATCGCCAGACCCATAGAGGCGAGGCGCCGACCACAGTTGAGGAGCCTTTCGAGGATGTGACCAATGGCGTTTTAAACTCGGTAGGAGAAGTCGGCGAGCTTGCCGGCAGAAAACTCATTGATGAGAAAGGGCGTATCATACGCCCTGCCACTGAAACCGAAGGTTGCGATATCTATATATCCACCAGTTCAGCGGGGGGCGGGCTTCAGATGATGGTTGCCGGAGTGGTGCGGAATATGACCGCTGAATCAGCCGAGCGCGCGGCACTTGGCGCCGGCTCCATTGTCATGGATGTTATTGCCAGAAACGACAAACGCCTTCCCCATCAGCGCATTGAGAGAATCCGCCACTTGAGGCCGGACATGATACTTCTTGCAGGTGGAGAAGACGGCGGCACTATCAATCATGTGGTGGAGTTGGCCCAGCTTATCGGCGCGGCCAAACCCCGACCAAGGCTTGGATCGGGATACAAGCTTCCTGTTATTTACGCGGGGAATGTTGACGCGCGCACAGGCGTGGCTGAAGAACTCGAAGAGGAGACCGATCTGTTTATGGTCGAGAACCTCCGACCAAAGCTGGAACGAGAGAACCTGGCGCCGGCCAGGGAAAAAATCCATGGTCTTTTCATGGAACATGTCATGGCTCAGGCACCTGGATACCAGAAACTCATGGAGTGGACCGATTCCCCGATTATGCCCACCCCCGGCGCGGTGGGAAATATCCTGAAGACCATCGCCCAAAGGCAGCAAATCCAGGCCGTGGGTGTTGATATCGGCGGCGCGACAACAGATATTTTTTCGGTTTTTCAAACCAAATTCAACCGCACCGTTTCCGCCAATCTGGGAATGAGCTATTCCATAAGCAATGTTTTTGCCGAAGCCGGCCTTGAGAATGTAATGAGGTGGGTGCCCTTTGACATGGATGAACTTGATCTTAGAAACAGGGTCAAAAATAAAATGATCCGCCCAACAACTATCCCCCAATCCATGGAAGAGCTTATTTTTGAGCAGGCAATCGCCAAGGAGGCTCTGAGGCTTGCCTTTGAGCAGCACAAGTCATTTGCCACCGGCCTTAAAGGAATTCAAAAACAGAGGACCATTGGTGATACTTTTGACCAGTCATCATCCGGCGACAGCCTTGTGAATATGATGGAACTTGATCTCCTTGTAGGATCAGGGGGGGTTTTATCTCACGCGCCATTGATGAACCAGACCGCCATGATGCTCCTTGACGCTTTTCTGCCTCAAGGCGTTACCATGCTGGCAAAAGATTCCATTTTTATGATGCCTCACCTCGGGGTTCTCGCCCAGGTTCACTCAAAAGCCGCTACTGAGGTTTTTGAAAAAGATTGCCTTGTTTACCTGGGCACATCTATTTCAGCCGTTGGGGTCGCTAAACCGGGCAAGGATGTTTTCAGTTATGAAATCGATCTTCCAAAAGGGCGGGAAACAGGTGTGATGAAAATGGGGAAGATGAAACTTCTTGAGCTTGGCCCGGACCAGACCGCCCATGTGAAAATCAACCCAATGAGAGGGTTTGATGTTGGAACGGGAAAAGGAAACACCCTTGAAACAGATGTAAAGGGTGGCACAGTGGGATTAATATTGGATACAAGGGGAAGACCCTTTTCCCTGCCTGATGAGGCGAAAAAGAGGGTCGCCCTGCTTTTGGAATGGATGACTGAATTAGAGGTTTATCCCAAGGGCGCGCTGGAAAGATAAAGACCGTCCAAGTTTTGGGCAAGGAGATTAAATAGATGGCACATGCTTACACTCCGGGATTGA
>CAYSHR010000070.1:0-11000 GCA_964430795.1 uncultured bacterium | reverse complement strand
TATTCTTCCTGTTTTAAACGCTATCGGAGATAAAATTGCTGATGAGGATTGCCCTGTAATAATAGAAGGGCATACCGACTCCAAGAAAATAAGCGGCCCGGTAATAAGAAATAACTGGGATCTTTCAACCTTTCGCGCGGCTTCGGTAGCGGAATATCTTATTGAGAATTTTTCCTTGTCTCCATACAACGTGGCGCCTTTTGGTTTTGGAGATACTAAGCCCATTGCCCCTAATGACACTTCTGAAAACAGGGCGAAAAACAGGCGAGTGCATATAGTTCTTGTAAAAACCGGCGCCATGGCCAAATCAAGTAACTTAAAATCATGGTGGGAGAGAATCGGCCTTGTTAATCCTTTTGATCATGTGAAGGAGAATTAGGTTTTGGCCGGCAAAGAAAAAGCGGAAGAGCTCAGCACCGATCCAAATGCCTGGATGGTTACATTCGGCGACCTTATTACACTTCTGCTTACTTTTTTTGTTCTTCTACTTTCCATGTCAAGCATGGATGAGCAGAAATTCGCGGAGATGGTAAACGACTCCTCTGGTGAGTATATTAGTTTGCTCAATGATACGAGCTTTGGAATGGATGATTTTAACGCTGTGGACATAAACCTTGTTAATAAATTGAAAAGGTCCATTGCTGTAGCCGCGAAATCAGCTCCCAAAAAAGTGAAAGTCGAACTTAAACTTGAAGGGAATGAAAATAATAACTCCGGAACAGGCATATCTTCAGAAGATGATGGCGACTTGAATCTAGCCGGGGCCGGCAAGGAGGCCCAGGATCCTGAAAAACTAAAAATCAAGATATCTATTGAAAAGGGTAACATTAAGATAACTTTGCCGGATGAAATCGTATTCGATTTGGGTAAAATAGAATTACAACCTGAGGCAAAAGGCATTGTTAAAGCCATTCTTTCGATTTCAAAAGAAGCCGGACTTACCTTTACTGCTCTAAGCCATATAGACGATGGCCCGAATAAAAGCAGAAGATATCCATCAAATCTCCTATTTACATGCGCCAGAAGTTCATCCCTGACCAGTTACGCTCAAAGTCTGGACTTAATTCCGGCCGACAAAATACGAGCTTCCGGATTTGGTTCATCGCGCCCAATAGCGAGAAATGATGATGATGTCGAAAAGATAAAAAATCGCAGGGTTGAGATATGGCTCGAACCAATGGACGCGTGGATTAAAACAAACTTTCCCAACATGCCCATGTATATTTTTGAGGAACCCCCGGAGGAAATAACCGGATTCAGCCTTGTCCCTGCCAATCCCCAAACTCTCCAGGGAGACCCCTCCTTTGATCCCGCTGTGGTCTACCCTGATATGTGATGGCTTTTTTCTTCATAAAGCATTTTATGACACTCTGGCGCCGACGCTCTTTCCTCCGTCCACATGGAGCACCTCTCCTGTGATAAACCCGGCGTCGTCGGAGGCCAGAAAAACAACGGCGTTGGCTATGTCTTGGGGTTGTCCCATGGTCTTTGTGGGTTGGGCGGCTATGAGCTTCTGAATAACGTCAGGGCGCAACCCCTTAACAAGAGGAGTGTCTATCAATCCCGGAGCTACGGCGTTCACTCTGATTCCGAACCCGCCAAGCTCCAAAGCAAGGGTCCTGGTCATGCTTATCAGGCCACCTTTCGAGGAAGAGTAATTTGTCTGTCCGATATTGCCCATATATGCTCTTGACGAGACGTTGACAATACGGCCGTCCTGCTGTTTCATCATAAAAGGCGCCGCGGCTTTACAGCACAAATAGGGTCCTTTCAGATTTACCGAAAGAACAAAGTCCCAGTCTTCCTCAGGCATCTTTGTCAGGTAGTTGTCTCTCAAAACACCGGCGTTGTTCACCAAAACATCCAGTCTGCCGTATTTCTCCACAATATTCCCGATTTCCTTCTCTACCTGCTCCTGGCTTGAGACATCGAAAACAGAGATGGAGCTTTTGGGTGAATCTTTCTTCACCTGGTCAAAGGCGGGGCGAGCCATTTTTTCCTTTATGTCGTTAATTATGACCGTTGCCCCTTTTTGAGCGAATTTTAGCGCGATAGCTTTACCAATTCCCCTTCCTGATCCGGTTATAAGGGCGACCTTGCCTGAAACATCCATGGCCTATTCCTTTCTTTTTACTGATAACGCCTTTTTGACCAGGGCACGGCATGCCGTGCCGCTACAACGGGCGGCAACCGTCATCATCTTTCAAGCTCCCCTCTCTCTATGGAAAAAGGGTCAGTGGGCAAGGGTATTCCACCATCGGTTCGACCCTACTCCTCTTTTTCCGGGGCCTTTTTATCAAGGGTTTTCGCCATTACATCAAGGCCGGCGGAATCGAGAAACAGAAGCTGCCGCTTTTCGGCAAAAGCAGTCAGCATGGCTTTTTTATAACGGAACCCGACGCCATTTATCAATGGAAGGTCGTCAGTCTTGAGATTGAAACTTTTTAGCTTGAATATATTGTACAAAACCGACGGAATGAATTGCTGAAAAAGTTCCTCCGCCGCGCCCTGATCCTCAAATTGGCTTCGAACAACAAAACGACCGACTTTATGCTCATAAATTTTGACTTTCATCTTACTCTCCAGGGAAATCTCTATTTTGAAAAACCGTTGGTCACTATAGCAGAAAAAGAGCTTAACGCAACAAGGGCGCGCTTCAAATTCAAGAATTAAAAGAGCTTTTTATGTTGCCTTGCCCTTTCAAGGCGGTTTATTATCGATAAAGCCAAGCCATGAAAGAAAGTTTATGGAGCCGATTAAATGCCGCCAATGCGGCGCGCCATATCCTGTATCTTTGGACAATGATTCCTTTGTCTGCGTCCACTGTGGCGCACCCGATTGTATTGCCCCTGACCTTAAGGAAAGGCTGAGAAAGCTTTCAAAAATCATCAAAGGTCTGGCTCCAAAAGCTAAGGAAATCCCCGCAAGATTGCGCAAGATCGCCAGGGAGCTTTTAGACCAGGGTATCATGGCCGAGCTTTGGATTTTTATTCTGGGCGGAAGCTTGCTTTTTGTCGGCGCCATTTCTCTTGGCGCCACGATCCCCCGGATAATAGAAACAGGGCGCCATCCTTCCGCCGCGCAAATCGTCGCCCAGATGGTTCACATGGAACTTTTCTTTTTTCTTTTTCTTTATTGGCTTTTTATGCGTTGGAGAAGGCGCAAATTATTTGTAACCTTTGGCGCCTCGCCTCCGGAACTTCCAGAAGGAGCCGCCGGTTGCCGGCTTTGTGGCGCGCCCTTGCCTGAAAAAGGTTTTGTTCGCAGGTGCGACTATTGCGAAACAGACAGCATGGTCTCAGAAAAAATCTTCGCGAAATATGGAAAAGCTCTTTCAAGAAGAGTCAGAAAAATTGATAAAATCACTGCCAGGGGTCTTTTGCGAAATGTAATAATCATGGAGCATGCCTATTCTTTCGGTGGTTTCTATTTTCTTGCCTTTTTGCCCATAACTGTTTTTGGAACGGCCATAGCCCTGGTTTTTCTAAATAACAGAATGATACGTCAGCGAATGGCCCAAAGCGGAGTCGAGAATATCCCAGTGGATCCAGCGGGAAATTCCTGGCTTTATGTAATGCTGTTTTTAGCCATGGGAATCGCTTTTCTCCTGTTCGCGTTGCCCGGCGCGTATCGGAGCGTACAGAGTTATCGAAAGAATCTCGCCAAAAAAATTAAAGACGTGGAAAAGGAAATTGATTGAAATCCGGGGGCACGTAACAAGTACATGTCCCCTGATCTCCACATGTTACGCATCAAATGTTGACAACCCCATTCTCAACCCGTATTTTAAAATCTCTTTTTGAGCATAAACAGGGGCGGTTATGATTCCCAGCGACATTATCCGAAAAAAACGTGATGGGAAAAGAGTTACAAAAAGAGAGATCAAGTGGTTTGTCGATTCTCATGTAGCGGGCAGAGATGTTCGGGATTATCATGCCTCGGCTTTTGCCATGGCGGTTTATCTCAATGGTATGCACCCCAATGAAACAGCCGCTTTGACAGAATCCCTCATGCATTCGGGAGATGTGATCAAACCAAATGCCTTTAAGGGTTTTGCCGCTGACAAGCATTCCACCGGTGGCGTGGGAGATACGGTGAGTCTGATCCTGGCGCCCCTTGTGGCGTCTCTCGGTGTTAAAGTCCCCATGGTTTCAGGCCGTGGACTGGGGCATACCGGCGGCACTCTGGACAAACTTGAGTCCATACCCGGATTTCGCACAGACCTGTCCATGGATACTTTTATCAAGCAGACAAACCGCATTGGCTGTTCAATGATAGGGCAGACCGAGCGTATGTGCCCCGGTGATAAAAAGTGGTACGCTCTTAGAGATGTCACAGCCACAGTCGAGAGCATCCCCCTTATTGTGGCCAGTATTATGAGCAAAAAAATGGCTGAGGGCATAAGCGGCCTGGTCCTTGATGTAAAAGTAGGTTCAGGCGCTTTTATGAAAACCATGGAGGATGCCGAAACTCTTGCCCGCGCCATGGTGGATACGGGAAAAAGCATGGGACGAAAAGTGCGGGCTGTTATAACCGATATGAGCCAGCCCCTTGCGCCATGCGCCGGGAATGCCCTGGAAGCTAAAGAAGCCGTCAGAATTCTTCGGAGGGAAAAAGGCGGTCCTTTGCTTGATATTTCCATTGAGCTTTCGGCTCACATGCTGGTTCTGGCCGGCAAGTATAAAACCCTGGAAACCGCAAAAAAATGGTGCGTTAGAAATATCGAGAACGGCAAAGCCCTTGCCCGGTTCCGTAAAATGGTAAAAAGCCAATCCGGCAACCCTGATGTGTGCGACGACCTGAGTATTTTTCCAAAAGCTAAGATAACCAAAGTTATTAAGGCAAAAAGCCCGGGTTATATCAGCGCCATCGACACTATGGGTCTTGGGTTGGCGGCCAATGTTCTAGGTGCGGGCAGAGCAAGGGTTGACGACGTTATTGATCCGGCTGTGGGTTTGATATTTAACGGATTCATCGGCGACAGGAAAACAAAAGGTCAACCCCTTGTCACCATTTGCGCCAACGACAAGGCAAAACTGAAACAAGCCTTGGAGATTCTGAAAACATGTTACTCACTGAGCAAAGATAAAATTGATCCGCCAAAGCTGATAAAAAAGGTGATCGGGTAATTGAAATTATATAGAAAAAAAGAGATTAAACATGGCGATTACAAGGAGAGCGTTATAGCCATAGGCAATTTCGACGGTGTACATAAAGGGCACCAGGATATTTTACAGAGGCTCGCCAAAGCCAAAGAGCATTTTCAGGCGCCGTCCCTGGTCTATACCTTTGAGCCCCATCCGGTAAGAGTTCTGAATCCCCAAAAGGGGATGAAAATGATTTTCGATTACAAGCAGAGGGTTGAGCTTCTTTCCAGGTACAACCCTGACGCCTTGGTTATCGCCGAATTTGATGAGAACCTCGCGTCGATGAAAGCTGAGGATTTTGTAAAGAACATTCTGGTTGACCTTTTCAAGGTTCGAAAAGTGGTAGTGGGATATGATTTTAATTTCGGAAGTGGTGGAGACGGAGACGCGGGTCACCTTGCGAAAATCGGGAAGAAATTCGGGTATGAGGTGGAGCAGGCGCCTGCTGTAATGATTGATGACCGCCCTATATCAAGCTCAAGAATACGAAGACTGGTTAAGGCTGGTGAATTGATGATGGTCTCAAGCATGCTGGGACGGCCCTTTTTCCTGGTTGGTACAGTAGTTAAAGGGCATTCCAGAGGCGGCCATATCCTGGGCATTCCCACAGCGAACCTGTCAACCCAGCAGGAGATTATCCCAGCCAAAGGAGTTTACGCGGCTCTTGTAAAGACCCCTGGGGGAATATTCGGAGGCGCTGTAAATGTTGGAACCAACCCGACATTTGATAATGGCGGCCTCTCCATTGAGGCTCATATTCTCGATTTCTCAGGGGAGTTGTACGATACTGAAATTGAGATTCATTTTCTCAGGAGATTGAGGGACGAAAAAAGATTCCAGTCCATAGACCGGCTGAAAGAGCAGATGGACAGGGATATCGAAATTGCCGGCAAAATCACCGGAGAAGTGGATTCGAGAATAATTCTTCGGTAAATAATAGATTTTTTTCTGTTAGCATAAATTTTTTCAGACTTGTGTATGGCAAATTATTTTAAAAGAAACTGGAAAGTTTTTCTCGGCGTTATCGTCTCAATCACCTTTCTCTATATAGCTTTTGTTGATTTTAAATGGAACACCTTCTTTAATGCCCTTAAATCGGTTAATTTTCCTCTGGTTTTTTTATCGTCGGTGGTAATAGGGTGCATGCTGATAATAAGGGGTTACAGGTGGAGCCTCTTTCTTAAGCCCGTAAAAAAAATACGGACAATTCCTCTGTTCTGGTCCACGGCCATCGGATTTGGCGTCAATAACGTTCTTCCGGCCAGACTTGGAGAGGTGGCAAGGGCATATTCTATTCATAAAAAAGAGAATATTGCTTTTGGCGCCGCTTTTGGCACTATTGTGGTTGAACGATTGTATGACGTCTTCTCTGTTCTTGCTCTATTTGTCGGGTGCCTCCTGTTTATGGAATTTCCCGACGTCACCAATAAATTGCTCGGTAGAAGTCAGGGCGAGGTGGCGGCTTTTCTTTGCGCCATGGTGTCGGTTTTGCTGTTTGCCATATTATTGCTCAAGACCAGAACGGAAATCATGCTGAAAATAGCTGGAATATTTCTCTATCCCCTGCCAAAGAGATGGACTGAAAAGATCAAGGAGCTGATTCGAAACTTTATCTCAGGGCTGACCCAGACAACCCATCCTATAGAGGCGGCCTGGATCGTGATTATATCCCTTGGTTTGTGGGTAATAAGCTCCTTTACCATATGGCTTATTATCTTCGCCTGTGGTTACAACCTGGGACCGGCCTCTACAATTACTGTTCTAATGTCTCTGGTTTTCGCTGTTTCCATCCCAGCGGCGCCTGGATATGCCGGAACTTACCATGTCTTTTGCCAACAAGCCCTGATCCTTGTGGGGGTTGATGACCCTGATGTCGCCCTCTCCATCGCCACGGTGGTTCACGCGGCCAATTACATTCCCCAGACTCTTCTTGGAATAGGCGCCTTGTTATTCGAGGGCATTAAGTTTTCCGATGTAAAAAAAGCCAGGGAAGAGATTGAATAACCCGGATTTTCAGAGGTTTGTATATCTCTATGATTCGTGTATCGAATTTTTCAGCCTTCTCCTTCCTTTTATTTTTCCTTTTGATGGGATTTAAGCCGATGGGAAGGATAAACGGACCTAAAAATCCGGTTTGATCCGATAAAAAGGCTAATTCTCCTTACCACAACATAAAATAACTTATCCTCCAGTGGGTTTTAAGTCTGGTAAATATTTATTGACAATCAAGGATCAATCATTTATTTTTACCGCTAGCCCTTTTGGGTCAGTTGTTCTTTGCGTAAAATCAACAGAAAATTTAAGTGCTCTTTTATTGGGTTGTTTATCCTCGATGATCATGAATATTTTGTCATCGGCGATTTTGTGGCTATAGAAGAAAAGGGGGCAGGTCGATATCTTTATAATCGGCCTCAACTTAGATTATGGGAGGCTGAATCAGCGGCATCCTAAAAATTACTTTGAACTTTTGGAGGTTCACATGAAGAAGGTACTTGTTATTGCCATTATTATTTGCTTTGCCTTTGCAGTGTGTTTTGTTGGCTGTGGCAAAAAAGAGAAACCCACTCCGACACCCACACCCAAACCAAAACCCACACCGGCCAAGATTAAAATTCCTAAGGCCACTCCCAAGCCTGTCGCTCCAAAGCCGGACAAAGACAGCAAGGTTGGCGTGATCAAATCCAAGTCCAAGCCTAAAGTTAAAGGCATCAAGGTTAAAGGCAAATAAGTCTTTTATTTGGTAAAGAATTTAAGGGCGTCCTATTGATGGGCGTCCTTTTTTTTATTTGAGGATCAGTGGAAACTAAGTGAATATTATTCTCCAAATGGATAAGAGCCTGTTTTTCCTGGTTAACAATGGCATGGCCAATCCTTTCTTTGACCTGGTAATGCCCTTTATCACTCAGATAAGAAACGTGCTTCCTTTGTTGATTGCCGCCTCTGTTTATCTTGTGATAAAGGGAGGAAAGAGAGGAAGGGTCGCTGTGGTTGTATTGATCCTTTCGGTGACCTTTGCGGATTTATTCAATCATGAAGTTCTAAAAGAACTTTTCGCAAGGTACAGACCCTGCGATCCCCGGTCAGGTCTTATAGGAGTCCGGGCTCTTTTTGGAGAAAAAACAAGCTTCTCGTTCCCTTCAAACCACGGGGCTAATATTTCCGCGTTAGCCGTGGCAATATCCTTCTATTATCGAAAATGGCTTATTCCCATGATCCTTTTGGCAATATTAATATCCTTTACAAGGGTTTATGTTGGGGTGCATTATCCTTTAGATGTTTTAGCCGGCGCCGTTGTGGGCGTAATAACAGGGGGACTGGTTCTGCTGGCAGCTCAAAGAGTAATTCCAGTTGAGGCGGATTCGGGAAAGAAAGGGTAGAGTAAAATATGTTTAAAGATAAAACCATCGGGATAATTGGCGCGGGGAATATGGGTGAGATTCTCATAAAAGGGCTTTTGCAAAATAAGAGCATTAAAAACCACCGGATATTAGCCGCTGAGTCAAACCAGGAACGCCGTGAATTTATAAAAAAGAAATATAAAATCGAAGTTGGCGCGAAAGCTTGGGAAGTTGCGCAAAAAAGCAACATCATAATTCTGGCTGTAAAACCTCAAAATGTAAAACCTGTACTCGATCTTCTTACTGAAGTAATAGACCAGGAGAAACTCTTGGTATCCATTGTCGCGGGAGTTGAAACAGAAACTATAGCTGAGCATTTTAACAACAGGGAATTGAGAATAATCAGGGTTATGCCAAACGCGCCGGCCTTGGTGCACGCCGGCGCCAGTGCTTTATATGCCGGCCGTTTCGCGACAAAAGATGACCTTGTTTTGGCAAGAGCCATATTTGAGGGCATTGGTTCGACTGTGGTGGTGGAAAAGGAAGATTTCATTAACATAGTAACAGGTCTTTCCGGCTCAGGCCCCGCCTATCTTTTCATGATAATAGAAGCTCTATCCGACGCGGGAGTACAGCAGGGATTATCTCGAAAGGTGGCAAACAGGCTTGCCGCTCAAACCGTATTTGGAGCGGGAAAGATGTTTCTGGAGACTGATCTTCATGCCGGCGCCCTTAAAGACCTGGTAGCCACTCCTGGAGGAACCACCTTTGCCGGCTTACGGGCTTTGGAAAATGGAAACTTCAGAGCTGTGATCATGGACGCGGTGGAAGCGGCTACCAATAAAAGTAGAGAGCTTGGTAAAAAATAAGATGAAAGTTCTAAAAAAGAATTATTTCCTGACTTCCGCGCTACCCCTTTTTATGTGTCGTAAGTACTTGAAATTACATGAGCCCACTATCTGTTTTGGGTGTCCCAATGGGGAAGTCAAGAGAAAACTATTCTTACACCCCCACTGTTTTTTGAGATAAGTATCGTGTCCCCGGAATAGACGCCGAGATCGCGGAAAAGGGTCGTTCCTGGACGGAAACTATTTATCACCTTCTGATCTGAATATTATCTTTGCTGAAATGGTAAGGCAGAGAATAAAGACCAGGGTGGCCGCCCAGAAAGACCTGTAAGGAGAAATGAGAAATTTGGGGAGCTCCCTTGTCCCTCTTTCCCCCTGCATTCCCCCTGTAATGGAAGCCGCGAATTGATTAAATACCGGCAAAAAGGACTGCCATTCTTCTATCTGAGCAGCCAGGAAAACCCAGTAATGGGAAGTTTTGGCGGGAATATAATAAACCCGGGCCTGAAAAGGATTGATGTCGGACTGATATTGAACCTCAGCCATCACCCCATTGGTGTCTCCCACTAAAAGTACTTCCGTGCTCTTAACAACAGGAGTAACCGAGGCGTTGGGTTTTAGCTCAGCCAACTTCTCCTCCACGTATTTCTTGGCTTTAAAGTTTACAAAAATTGCCCCTTGGCCCTTAATGACATTAATAAACTCGATAAATGAGGTGTCTCTTCCTCTGCCCATTTTATGACTGAAGCGCCTTTCCATGGACCATGTTGAGTTTTCTGTTCTTAAACCCATTCTATCTAAAGCGATGGCCCTTCCCGTATCATCCTCATCAATCCATCCAAAAGGAGCATCGTAGTTTATCCCTGTCTCCTTTATGTTATTTTTTTCCAGGGAGGGCGGCGGAAAAAATATATGAAGAACCATTCCCACTGAAACAGCGGCAATAAAAGAGATTAAAAAGATCGCCAAAGCTCCGGAGGGCTTTTTCTCCTTTTCAGCCCTTGCTTTTTCCAATCTCGCGTTGGCTTTTATACAGAGAGCGCAACCATCCTGTTTTCTCTGATCATAATGAAGTTTATGAACCGGGCATTCAATTATGTGAGGGTTCTTTTTGTACATAATTTCTTTCTTAGAGATTACCAGATAGTATATACATGAAAATAATTTTTACCGCAACGAGATACTAAAAACCGGACCCGCGGACACTGGAGCCTACCCAATATCCTTGACTGAATAAGTGATCTATATATATGTTCGTTTATCCCCTTAAACTGTAAAAGGCCGGGACATGAATGGATTAAGTCAAGATCACAACGAACATAATTCCACGGGAAAGAGCGGGTTCAGGGTTTTGACGGGCCGGTTTATAAATCATAAGTTCACAGATATTACAATCGCCGCGTTAATCCTCTTTTCCATCGGGCTGCTCTTTGTGGAATATTCTCAAACTTTCTCAAAACAGGCACTCCACCTGGCCGAGCTTTTGGGCGACATAATAACCGGGATATTTATTGTCGAGCTTTCCATTCGTTTTTACGTCAGTTCAAGTAAAAAGGGTTTTTTCAGAAAATACTGGCTGGATATTCTGGCGGTGATACCTTTTATCCGTTTTTTAAGGGCGTTTCGGGTATTATGGCTTTTGAGATTATTCCGGGCGGGATAGCTTC
>CAYSHR010000069.1:0-11232 GCA_964430795.1 uncultured bacterium | reverse complement strand
AGCGTCATCGTCGTCAACAGCGTCGTCGTCGTCATCATCATCGTCGTCATCGTCGTCGTCATCGTCTGATTGTGCCATCGCGAATGCCGGTAGCATAAGCGCCAGCACCAGGACAAGTGTTAGAAATAATAATTTCCTCGACATTATCCCTCCTTCCTTAAATAATTCCGATAAACATCCATGTAAATCGCATGGTACCATAGTTTAAAAAAGATCTTTTGAAACTCCTTACAACTTTTTGTCTACCACCTCCTTAACATAAAATGTGTTTACCTTATATGGCCTGCAACCACTACTGTCTAAAAATAGATAAAGATTAGTGCAAGGACACACATCATTTACTACTATTATCAAAGGGAAAATAAAAAAGCAACCCCCATTTTGTTTAATAAAGAGATTTTTCAAGCTGAAGAAGGCTTATGGTTAAAATCCCCTAGAGTAGTAAGTTTATTCTGTTTTCACGGTTTCCAAGAGTTTAATAGCTTCTTTGTTGTCCGAATCGATATTAAGAACCTTCTCAAACCAGTAAACGGCTTTTTCGTTATCTCCAGTATCTCTATAATACATGCCAAGATATAGTAGTGTTTTTATATTACCCGGCTGGATATTGTATGCATCCTTAAATATCCTTATTGCTTTATTCGGCTGGTCTTTAAAGATCAATCCACCCAGGGCCAATCGTGGCTCTACTAGTTCTGGATCAAGTTTAATGGCCTTTTTAAGAATCTTAACGGCGTAGGGCACCTCTTTCCCGATTTTTAGAAGCTCCAACCCCAAATTGGCATGGGCTCTGGCAAAATCAGGACCCTTGGCTACAGAAGTTTTGAAAAACTCGATTGCCCGCCTTGAATCCTGGAGCCTGGAGTAATTATATCCAATATTATTCAGGATATCCGCGTCACCGGGCAGAAGGTGGGCGGCTGAAATATAGGCTCTGTTTGATAGCTCATAATTGCCAAGAAGCTGATAACTGATCCCAAGTTTCACAAGGCCTTGGAGATTATCAGGGTAGATGCTAAGAGAACGCTGGTAATATTCCACAGCCTTTTCAAAATTGCCCATTGCCCTGTATATCTCACCATAATTATATTCAACCGCTGAATTGTGCATTTTGCTTTTACTGGCAAGCTTCATGGTCTCAAGAGCTTTTTCGTATAATCCCTGCTTCGCGTAAACACCCGCCAGGTCGGAATAAACCCAGGTTGGCTCTTCTCTATCTCTTGGTGATAGATACTCTATGGCCATTTTCAAGGTCTCTTCAGCTTTTTCCCATTTCTGTTCAATAGAGTAAACATTTCCCAAAAGCATATAAAGGATTGGCGCGTTGGGCACTCTCTCAAGGGTTCTTGTAAAGAAAGACTCGTTGGAATACCAATCCCGGTTTCTTAATATGGTAAGGGTGGTGTAGCTTAGAAGGATGGCGCCGAGAATGACCATGGCAATTACCCGGCTTGACATCTTTACCCCATCTATATTCCGGCTTTCGATCCGTCCGATCTTCTTTACATACCTGCCGATGAGCATGGCTATAAGTATGGATACGCCAAGGCTTGGAATATAAAGAAATCTTTCGGAACTCATAAATCCCATATCCGCGGGGCCGCTGATCCTGATGAAGTTCGATAGAGGCAAAAAGGTAATAAGTGTAAATCCGATGGCAAAAGATAGAGGACGGTTTCGTTTAAAGAAATAGAGGAGAGAGGCTATAAGGAGAATAAGAAAAGCCAGAGGTATAAGGAACTGGATGGTAAAGACCTCTTCCACCAGTTCATTTTGCATATAACCGGTTAATTATACAGGGAAAAGCATTTTCCATACATATAAAAAAATTGTCTTTACAAAAGAGAGTACGGTGGCGACAAAATCAAAGGGGTTCCTGGCCTGCTCTGAAAAGGAGACCCAGAACAGACGTACAAGAACATAACCAATAGAGACAAACCCATAAAAAACCACAGCGAAAAGGTAAAAAAGAAGATTTTTCCTTTTTCCTGCCGCAAAAAACTTTTTCCACTGGAAATCAGAAAGTCTTAAGATGGTGTAACCGGCAATTATCAAGGGCAGAGAAAAGGCCATCTCTTTGGCAAAAAGGGCAAGGGCATAGAAAACAAGGCTCAAAACAAGGGGTAATAACCAACCGTTATCTCTTTTTCGTTTCCAGAAAATAAAGAGAAAAGCCACAAGAAGAAGAAAAACAGCCGCCACTTCTCTTACATAGGGCGGCAATATTTTATAAAAAGCCAGTATTATGGGGATTACAAAAATACCATGAACAAAGAGTAAAATCCATATGGAATGTTTTTCCTGGGAAAGCTCTTCAAGTTCAGCCTGTTTTTCAGGTTTTAGAAGAGATTTCTTTTCAACCGCCATATTGTCGAAAAAAAGCATGTAAAAATAGAAAGCCATGAAAAACAACAAACTGCATATAGGATCAGTCCGGCCGGCGATCCAGGTTACCGATTCAGTATGTATTGGCGTTGTGGCAAAAAGGAGAGTCCCTATCAATGGAACTAACGGCTTTTTTCTAAAAAATCTCATCAGGACAAAAAAGACCATTAGGGAATTTAAAACATGGAACCAGATATTGGTCCAGTGATAACCGCCGGGCTTTGTGCCCCACAGTTGCCAGTCAAACATATAGGTTATGGTAACAACAGGGCGGTAGTAGCCGTATTTTCGAGCATTATCCGAAAACCCGAAGAAGTCCCTGGAGAAAACCTTGGGCAGAAAATTCCAGCTTTTAATCTGATAATCCATAAGGATAAGATTTATATCATCCCAGATGAAATAGCCCTTGGGAGCATTGTAATAGGGAATAATGGATCCCGCGATAATTATAAGGAGAATCCCAAACATCAAAGCTTTCTTCCCTTTTCCCTCAAAGATAAGATAAATAGCTGGAATTAATAAGGATATACCGCCAAACAATATACTCAGATCATGGTCGGTAAAGAAGAAAAGATAGAATGATGAGAAAAAGAAAGCTAAAAAGGCCGAGACATTACCCCACCTGCCTTTAATAAAAAAGATCAAAAGGGCGCCGACCAAAATTGCTATTGCCGATGGCAATACCGCGATAACACTTCCAGTAAGATGGGCCGCGGTCCCTATGCCAATTATAAGGGCGGAGCAAACAATAAGAAGAATCGTCTTTTTTTCCATCTGTTTTCCAATATTAGATTTTCACCCATATTCGGACAATAAAAACAATCGCTAAGTATAGAGTCCGAATTATCATGGTGTCAATGGTTCCAAGCACTGTTTATGTAACCATTCAGTTATCGATGGTTAATGTGTCATAGGCGCGAATCTTGTATTCGCCAAAATTTCCGGGCGACCACGGCATGGGACGCGCCGTGTGCGCCCCTGTCCATAATGTTTACATGTTGATGTAAACATTCCGTTTTCGTAGGGGCAACCCCCTGTGGTTGCCCTGCATTGGGCGGCCACGGGGGGCCGCCCCTACAAAAAGACACATCCTTTCCCCTGGTCACTGAACTATTACCTGTTTATGCCCTATATAAAAAGTTTCCCATATTTTATCCTTTAATTCACCGCCTTTTCCCAAAGACATGGGGTGAACATTGAATAGTAATCGGTTCCCGCCCACCGGGCATGGTCCAGATATAAACAGCCAGGCCAAGGTATGGAGGCGCGAATATCAGAGAGAAAATGACAAGGGAAACAGGGGGATGGGAGACAAAAAGAATATAGTACATCAATAACGCGGCCATAAGACGGGGCAGAATCTCCAATAGGCTGATGGACAACCTTTTTCTATATTTCAGAGCAAGAAAGGTCAGCGCCAAACTGATTGTAGCCATGACAATAAAAACGGCTGTAAGGGGTAGAGGTGAATAGGAAACGTATTTCATCCCCCCTCTCCACAATATCTGTAAGATACTGTGGGTTGTGGCCAAACCAACGACCGGCGCCAGAAGGATTCCCCCACCTTTTAAAAACTCCACGGAAAACAGAGCCCCTACCGCGAAACATCCCCATCCTAAAAATCCTATAACAGGTACTCCGAAAAGCCCTTGCCCGGCCCATTGCCACAGACCCGCGTTGGCGCAGACAATTTCAATCAGGCAGGCGTCAAGTATAACCATGACTGTACCGGCGCCCACCGCCCGCCATCCCAAAAAGCCCATCCTCCGTATCACATGGTGGGTGGTCAGAATCACCAATGGCCAGATAAGGGCGATGGCCACAGGCACGTGACCGACAAAGGCGTGCCAGCTTTGAGAGTACCAGTAGAAGTCATAAAGGGCGATAGCCGTCTGCTCTGCCAGCCAGCCCCCAAAAGCCAGAACCCCGTAGAGAACAAGGAATCTACTCAAACCATATAGATTCTTCAGCCAGCCAAAAGCCAGCAAACCAATGATTACAAGACTGATCTCAATGATAAGAGGCAGGGTTACCGGCCATGGAAAACTAAGAGGCAGTCCGGCAATGACCCACAGGCAGTAAATGTAATTCATTATGGCAAAGGTCCAGGTGATCCATATGCAGTCGGCTGAACCAAAACCCCGGCGAAGACCCCTGATAAACAAGCTCATTTGAATAAGGGGCGCGGCGATAAGTATAAGCTCTTTCAATCCAAAAAGACCAAAAGCCGCGCCTGCGAGAAGGACTGTGGCGGAGAAAAGATTTAGGAGTATCACCAACTTCTCGCTCCAGGCCGGGCCGTGGACCACCGGGTAGCTTGCCACATGAGCTGCCCGGTCGCCCTTTATGTCTCGAAGGTCGTAGATGACTTCAAAACTCACTTCAAGAAGAGCGAAGTAGATCATTAAAACCAGGATGTAAGTCGGGCCGATCTCATCCCGCAAGGGCAATATGGCTATGGGGTAGGCAAACAAAGTGATAAGAAATCCCGTGCAGGAGGCTCCGTTTTTAAAAAAATAGAGCTCCTTTATACGCCATCTTTTTCCATCCCGTCCCCGAAGCAAACGAAAGTTATAGAACAACCCCAGAAGATGCCCCGCGACCCTTATTGGAAGCAGATCCGGTTGCCAGAAAAAGTGGATGGAAAAAGAGGCTATGTAAATCAACAAGACGCCAATGTAGATTTTGCGACTGTTCAAAAACGCGAACTCAGTGGAAGGGATTTTGTTCTCAAGGTCTTCGGTACGATCCAGCACCCGATTGACTATGTTCACCAGAAACCAGTCCACAGCCACAATCAGGGCCAATAAAGGATGGAAACTCCCTGTAAGGAGCCAACCGAATACCAGGGACCCTCCAGCGGCTAAAAAGACGATGTGGAGCCTGGAAAGAGAGCCGATATTTTTAATCGATTGGGCCATCCAACTTCCTGCCGCCAAAAAGTGATTATCCTTTTTCTTTTGTCGAAAACCGTAAAACCTGTCAGCCGGCATATTGCCTTCCACCGGAGAGAAGATAGCAGAAACCCTCTGCCCGTCAAGGCCGGATTATTTATAACGGGCAGGAATAAATTATTTCTTCCCAGTAAAAAACTCCATGCCCTGACCAGTAACGAGTGACGAGTGACCATGTTACGAAACACAATGGTAGCGTGGGTCACCTCGTAACAGGTGGCGTGGGTCACGATTTCATTGGAATGGGTGCAGAATCTGATCACCCTGAATTGGTCCCGGATTGGTCCCAAGTAGAGCGTACACCCCAAAAGAAACACCTTGAAACCCTAGGGATCTCAAGGCGTTATATTTGGTAGCGGGGACCGGATTTGAACCGATGACCTTCGGGTTATGAGCCCGACGAGCTACCTGACTGCTCCACCCCGCGTCAAACAGGCATACTTTATTAGCAGTGATGAAGAAGGTTGTCAAGTTGGATTTGGGATTAAAATATTTATAGGTCGGTGCTTCAGACAGGAGATTTAGAAAACAAGGAATGATCTTAACCCCATGATATTTCTGATAAAGCATTACGGGTTTCACACTTCGGCCAGGTATTGGGTCTTTAAGGTGAGCATGTAATGATTTTAATACTATTTGGTATGAACCATTAATCATGGAAACATGAGGTAATTCGTTGAAATTGAGCATTGTCCAATCTATATTATACTTAATCTCTCAAGGAGAATTTTTTTGGCGAAAACAATATGCAATGAATGTGGAAAGAGATATTCCTCATCTGATTATAGCTGCCCAAGATGTGGCGCCTCCAATTTTGACGCCCTTGTCGGCAAGGATGAACCAGTTGGGTTAAATGATTCCGGCGCCCTTATTACCTGTAAGGATTGTGGCAAAAGGATCAGTAGGAGGGCGGATTCATGCCCTTCTTGTGGCGGGTCGACAAAAGCATTCACTCAGAAATTCGGCAGAGTAAGAAAACAGAATTGGGGTTATGAGTGGAAATCTGAAACCACCATTTTCGGATTTCCATTAATTCACATAGCTGTTGGCAGAAAGAACGGCATGCTGCGGGTGGCTAAAGGAGTAATCGCCATAGGGCAGTTCGCCATCGGCCTTATTACTCTTGCCCAATTCGGCATCGGTTTTCTTTTTGGATTTGGTCAGTTTATGATTGGATTCGCGGTAGTCGGCCAATTCGCCGGAGGAGTTTTGTTTGGTCTTGGTCAATTCGCCTCAGGCTATGTAGCTATAGGGCAGATGGCCATAGGCTATTATGTTTTGGCCCAACAAGGATTCGGATTCTTTTCCTGGACCTCCGGAGGTAAAGACCCGGAAGCGGTTCTTTTCTTTAACCAGCTTGCCCAGTGGCTTGGGTTTAAATAATTTTCGCGGAGATGCTTATGGATAAAAAAGGACTTCTAAAAATAGTATTGATTTTTCATATTGTTATTCTTTTTCTATCGGCAAACGCTATTGCTCATAAGTCCAATATTCATGTTGAATTTGAAGACGGGAAAGTAAAGGTTCGCTGTTACTTTTCGACAAATGATCCAATGAAAAACTCCAAAATTACTGTCACTGATGAAAAAGAGAAGGTAATAGCAAGGGGTAAAACAAATGGGGAAGGAAAATTTGATTTCCACCTGCCTGATGGCGTAAAAGAGGTAAAAATCGTTGTGACCGATGTCTTAGGCCACCTGGGTGAAATGGAGATAACAAGGGAAAGGCTGACCCACATTCACGATTAAAAGCATCAATATAAAATATTTGACCAGTCGATTCAGCTTTTCTCACTGCCTGCCGAATCATCCTCCTTTTCAACAACAGAGGCTTCGATCTCGTCTTTGGCATTGCTGGCATTTTTAAATTCTTTGATGCCCTTGCCCAGCCCTTTGCCGATCTCGGGAAGTTTACCCACGCCAAAAATGATCAGAACGATTACCAGTATTACGATAAGTTCCGTTGGGCCCGGGCTCCAAAAAGCCAGAAGGGAATATGGTATCATGCCCTTATCTCCTTATTTAATAATTTCCGTCCGGGTTTTCGGACAGGAATTAAATAACTTCCGTGGCTATTCTTTGACAAGATATCTCTAGAGGGCGTTAAAAGAAATCTGAAAGAATCTCCCAATTATTATAATCGTCCAGGGCGGCAAAAACCAAAAAGAGAATATAGAATCCCAAGGCGGCCAGGCCCGCGATTTCCAGCAGTTTCTCTTTTTTTCCCTGGCTTTGCCCTCCATTTTTTTCGTCAGGATTTATCTTGTCCATCTTCACTCCCTGAATTTAGATGAAAATTACCATACACATTCATTTATGTAAAGCGGATGCAGATAATATGCAGGTAATATTTATGGGAGAAAAGCCCGGGATAATCGCTGTATTCTCCTTTTTTTATTTTTTTTAAACCGTTTATTTTCGCCTTACAAAGCAAGTTCTTGTTATTTCCTTTTGACCAGCGGTTATTCAGAGGCTACAATGCAGGCCAATTTTTCGCCTGGTCGAAAAAAATTAGTTTGTCTGTAAAAAATTGATTGAGCCCTTTTGGAAATTTTGTCAGGAGTATGGTTTGACCAAGTACGGAATATATTTGCTGAAGTCCATGCGGCCTCGTCAGTGGATAAAAAATTTCATGATATTTCCAGCCATGGTTTTCGCGGGGCGGTTTTTTGAACCGACATCTCTTGTTCTTACGGCAATTGGGTTTGCCCTGTTCTGCCTTGCTTCAGGTTCCATTTATCTTTACAACGACATTCAGGACATTGAAAAAGACAGAGAGCATCCAAAAAAGAGATTCAGACCCATACCTTCAGGAAACCTCCCTGTTGTTATTGCCCGACAGGGGGCGATATTAGCTGTTCTGGTCTCAGTTTCCGGGGCGCTGCTTCTTGCCCTTTTTACTGAAGTGACAATCAATTTTCTGATTATTGTCGCTATTTATATAGCACTCCAAGTTGCCTATTCCAAGTATCTAAAGCACATTGTGATTATTGATGTAGGGGTTATCGCCGCGGGATTTGTTCTGCGGGTTCTTGCCGGCGGCGCCCTTTTGAATCTCGCTGTCAGTCCCTGGATAGTGATATGCACGACTCTTCTCGCTCTTTTTCTCGGCTTTGGAAAAAGACGGCACGAAATCGTTCTTCTGGCCGGGGACGCCAAAACCCACAGGAAAATTCTGGACGAGTACAGCCCATATTATCTTGACCAGATGATCGCCGTGGTCACTGCCAGCACAGTTGTGGCGTACTCTCTTTATACCCTTGACCCGATTACCATTGAAAAGCTGGCTACAAATAAACTGCCCCTTACAATCCCCTTTGTTATATATGGAATTTTCAGATACCTTTATCTGGTTCATCAGAAAGAAGAGGGGGGCAGCCCGTCGCGGATATTGATAACAGATACGCCCCTGCTTATAAATATCGGATTATACTTTGTCACCGTCCTTGTCATTCTCTATTTTACAGGTTGATGAAAAAGCCGGGAAAGGGCTTTTTTTTTCGCCCTGTTTTATGGATTGGAGAGTAGATGGAAGTCAGGATCAAGGCATGGATCGAAATTGAGGGAAACGTTATTTTTGGAGAAGGTCGGCGAGAGCTCCTTGAACTGGTGGATAAAACCGGCTCCTTGAACAAAGCCGCCAAAGCGATGAAGATGAGTTATCGCGCGGCGTGGGGCAAACTCAAAGATACGGAAAAACGTCTTGGCTTTAAGCTTATCCAAAGCAAAACCGGAGGCTCTTTTGGAGGAGGTTCCACTCTTACGAAAAAGGGCAGAAAAATAGTTGAGAGCTTCACGATATTTGAGGAGAAAATTAATAGAACCGCGAAAGAGCAATTCAAAATCCTTCTTCCAATGATAAATAAATAATGAGAAAAGTTTCGAAAGAACCAAATGTCCATATTAATTGACTCAATAAAGAATGACAGCGGCCTGGCGGTGGCCGCGAAATATCTGATTCACGTGGTTGCGCCGTTTTTTGAAATGCCTCTAACCGCTGATACAGAGAAGGTTCACTCTTTTAAACTGGGGCAGCTCATTGGAGAACTTGAAGCCCTGGTTTACCGAATTCCCCCCAGCCCGTCATCCACTGCCAGAATGGGGTTTCTCGCTGGGCAGATGGTGGATTTCGCTGGGGAATCAGGGGTTCCTCTTGGATCGGACGACTCCTTTATCACCTGGGTTTTAAAAAATGGAACCCTGGAGGATAAAGTTATGGAGACGGTTTGTGAAATCGATCTTTTTCTGGCCCGGTCCTTTTCCATGGGAGGCGTCCAGGTCTCCGGGCTTAAATCGATCAGAAAAAATCTTCTTGTCAATTTTAATATTCTTCAAGACCTGCAACAAACAATGATCCTTGGCGGGCCCGGCTCAAATGATGAACTGGAGGCGTTTGAACTGGCTGTAAACACCAATCTTGATAAGGGCAGGAACATACTGGACAGCTTTGATTATTATTAGCGGGCTAATGTAAAATCCACCCGATTTTCACAAACTCCCGAGGGGCACAGCCTCGACATTTTTTGTAAGTGGAAAGGGATCCTTGCAAAGACACACCACCAATCCCCTGCCTGCTTTTTGACCGAGTAAACTCTGAAAACGTTCGATGGATGTCGCGTGACCGGCAGTCGGAGTGGCCGTCAATTTCGCCTCAATTGGGATCAGTTTGCCCTTGGATTCGATAATAAAATCCACCTCATGGCCGGCTGCCGTTCGCCAAAAACTGATTCGTGGTTGCTGCCCGCGATGAACGAACATCCGCACAAGTTGCCCTAACACTGCGGCCTCAAAGATCGGCCCGCCGCTCATTCCTTTCAGTGCCTGTTCAGGAGTTTCTATTTCCAGAAGGTAGCATAATATGCCGCTATCCAGAAAAAACGCCTTCGGGCTCTTTACCAAGCGTTTGCCCAGATTGACGAAATAAGGGCGAAGCATGAAAACCTGCCCTCCTGCTTCAAGTATCGACAACCAGGCCTTTACTGTTTTCGCGGTTATACCCAGGTCGCGAGCGATGTCGGCATAGTTAATCAAGCCAGCCGTGCGATGGGCAAGGGCCACGAGAAAACGTTGGAAATCTCCCAGATCAGCCACAGCACGCAGGCTGCGCACATCGCGTTCGAGGTATGTTTGCACGTAGGATGATTGCCACAATCGCGAGTTCATATCCGAAGAAAGGGCGGGTTCGGGGAAGCCTCCGGTAAAGATGCTTTCTTCTACCTGTTCGGCATCTTT
Source organism: uncultured bacterium (assembly GCA_964430795.1). Lineage (GTDB taxonomy): Bacteria > Lernaellota > Lernaellaia > JACKCT01 > CAYSHR01 > CAYSHR01. The sequence goes on along the minus strand of CAYSHR010000069.1, from coordinate 662 downwards.
CGTTAAATTATATTTCTCTTTTTTCCGGCCCCAAAGCTTGTCCCTCCAGGAAATTTCATAGTCCGCGCATCCGCCTATTTCCTCAAGAGACATGGAAAGCAATGACAAAATAGCCGCCCGCCCTGCAAGGGACTCGGTCACGCCTTCCATTAATGAGAAAGCCTGGGAGCCTGTGATAATCCAGCGGCCATGATCGCTGCGATGCTCGTCTATGTCCATCTTGATGTAATGTAATAGATCGGGTACGTATTGAATCTCGTCGACAATCATTGGCGGCGCAAAACGCTCAAGCAATAACCTGGGATCCCTTTTAGCTTGCTCACGTAAAAGTGGATCATCAAGAGTTAAATATCCGTGGCTCGATCCGAAAAGATGGTTTACCAGCGTGGTTTTTCCACTTTGCCTGGGACCGGTAAGAATAATCGCCGGAAACTGATTGACGGCGAGCCGTAAAACTCCGGATAGTGTTCGCTCTTTGTAGTTCAGGGTTTTCATCTGTTGGAGCATAACAAAAACAAGAGCCGCTGTCAAGCATATCGGGAATGACGTTCCCGATATGAGCGTATGGCAAGTTTATAGAAACCGGTGCGAGAATATCTTTCCTAATTTCCGCGCTACCCCTTTTTAGGGGTCGTAAGTACTTGAAATTACATGAGCCCACT
>CAYSHR010000068.1:0-11267 GCA_964430795.1 uncultured bacterium | reverse complement strand
GTCGTTGATTTGAGAAAACCGCCGTGTTATAAAGCGGGCAGAAAATACATCAAAAAAGATATTTATGGAAATTCCAAGCAAAGAGACCTGGAGATCAAATGCCCGAGGTTGCCTTTATTCTAAATGGGAAAAAAACAACTGTTGAGTATGATCAGGGAATGACCTTTCTTGATGTTTTACGTGAGATATGTGGGATAGTCTCTGTAAAAGAAGGGTGTGCTCCACAAGGTTATTGCGGAAGTTGCACGGTTTTGATTGATAGGAAACCCGCACTCGCGTGCTTAAAAAAGCCGGAACAGATAGAGGGCAGAGAGGTTATAACCCTGGAAGGAATACCGGAAAAACAACGTCAATTACTGGCAAAAGCCTTTGTAAAAGAAGGCGCCATCCAATGCGGCTTTTGTACTCCAGGCATCATGACGCGAGCCAGCTACATGATGGAAAAGGGTTTGAAAACAGACAGGAAGACAATATCCGGGGGGCTGGCCGGACATTTATGCAGATGCACCGGATACCAGCGGATTATTGACGCGGTTCATGTTGCTTTGGAAGCACATAACAATGAAGGAAAACCGGAAGATCCTCTTCCTAAACGAAGGGATTTTTTTGGTGTAAAATATGGCCTGCCTGGTAGAGTTCCAACAGAAAAAAACCATTCAAAATCCGGCGTAGGCGATTCGGTTCCCCGCTATAGAGGCGTAGAGTTCGCCCTGGGGAAAAAACCTTTTGTGGCGGATATGAAGGTTGATGGGATGCTCCATGGCGCGGTAGTGCTCAGTGAACATCCCAGTGCTTTGATTCTCAATGTCGATGTTTCAAAAGCGTTAAGATGCCCTGGTGTTAAAAATGTGTTTACAGCCAAAGATGTGCCCGGCTCTCGCAGAATCGGGTTGTTTGTACAAGACTGGCCTGTTTTTGTAGACATTGGAGAAAAAACCCGCTGTGTCGGTGATGTCATCGCATTGGTTATAGCGGATACTCAGTACCGGGCACGACAGGCTGTGGAATCGGTATTGGTGGAATACAAGCCCCTTATCCCGGTTACAGATCCGGTAAAGGCAACAAAGCCAAACGCTCCCAAAGTTCATCCCGATGGCAATCTGCTGGATATATGCGCTTTTTCAAAAGGAGATGCTCAAGGCACGCTAAATACTTGCGAACATACAATCAGCCGGCATTTTGAAACCCAACGCATTGAGCATGCTTTTCTTGAGCCCGAAGCCTGCCTGGCCGTTCCTGAAGGGACCAGGTTGAAGATATACAGTCAGGGGCAGGGAGTCCATAGCGATCAGAAACAAATCGCGGCCATATTAGGGGTTGAAGTAGAGAAGATTTATGTTGAACTGGTTTCAAATGGGGGCGCTTTTGGTGGAAAAGAAGACCTTTCCATACAAGGACACGGGGCCCTGGGCGCACATATCCTTAACCGTCCAGTCAAAATTGTTTTAACTAGAGAACAATCTTTAAGGATGCACCCCAAAAGGCACCCGATGATTATGGATTACACAGTCGGCGCGGATGCTAAAGGTCGGCTGCAAGCCATGAAAGCGCGGATCATCGGCGATACTGGCGCTTATGCTTCTGTAGGAGCAAAGGTGCTTGAAAGGGCGGCCGGTCATTCGGCCGGACCATATAATATACCCAATGTGGACGTGGAAGCCAGGGCCGTATACACCAATAATCCTGCCTGCGGCGCTATGCGGGGATTCGGGGTCAATCAGACTGCTTTTGCAATTGAGGGCATTTTGGACCTTCTTGCCAGGAAGATCGGCATAGATGGATATACTATTCGAAAAAGAAACATCCTTCGCCCTGGTGATGGTTTTGCTACCGGGCAGATTATGAACCGAAGCTGTGAAGGATTGCGCCGCTGTCTTCTGGCAGTCAAGGATACTTATCACAAAGCCAAATATGCCGGTATCGCCTGTGGTATTAAAAACACGGGAATTGGTAACGGCCAACAGGATATAGGGCGCGTGTTGATTCGTGTTCTTTCTAAAAGCAGAATCGAGATTTTGACAGGCTATACTGAAATGGGACAAGGCTTGTTCACAGTTCTCCAGCAGGTTGTTTCAGAGGAAACAGGTCTCGATCCTTCCATAATGGAGGTCAGAACGGCAAGCGAGTTTTCAGTGTTATGCGGCATGACTACCGCTTCCAGGGCTACCTCACTGGATACTGTCGCGGCAAAGTTCGCTGGGCAAAAGCTAAATGACGCCCTGAAAAACAGCACGCTAAATACCCTGGTTGGAGAAGAATTCCACGGAGAATATATCTGTGATTTTACCACCAAACCCGGAGCCAAAGAGAAAGACCCCGTCACCCACCTGGCCTTTGGTTACGCGGCCCAGGTGGTGATTCTCGATGACAATGGAAAGATTTCAAAAATAGTTGCCGCTCATGATGTAGGGCGGGCCATAAATCCTTTGGCCTGCGCAGGGCAGATCGAAGGCGCCATACACATGGGGCTAGGCCACGCCCTTTCGGAGGACTTTCCCTGCACGGGTGGAAAACCTGACTCCCTGATGATGAGAGACCTTGGAATCATCAAAGCCAAAGATATGCCTGAAGTGGATGTGATCCTCATCGAGGAGCCTGATGAAGTGGGAGGATACGGCTCGAAAGGAGTGGGAGAGATAGGTTTGGTTCCCACCGCGGCGGCGGTGGCAGGCGCTTATTTTACTTTTGATGGAAAAAGGCGACTACGTCTTCCCATGGTTGATGTTCCAGGAGCCCTGGCTTCTATTCCCAAATCCCGCAAAACTAGAAACAAGGTTTGAAACGAAAATGGCCCATTTGACCCCTGTGCCGATTTCCAGATTGTTAAGACTCATGTACGCGGAAGTGAATTCACGGGACAGCATTTTTAATCTTTCTTCCTCTAGGTGGTTTGTACCGGGCAGAGATATGGATTTTTCCGTTTCCTATTTCGGGGCAAAGGCGTCAACGCCGCTAGGTCCCGCGGCCGGTCCTCATACTCAACTTGCTCAGAACATTGTTTTATCCTGGTTGGCCGGAGCGAGGATCATTGAGCTAAAGACAGTCCAGGAAAAGGACAATCTTGAGCTTCCCCGCCCTTGCATTCATATTCCGAATATCGGGTACAATGTGGAATGGTCTCAGGAGTTGTCCCTTGACCAGTCTTTAAAGGAATACGCGAAAGCCGTATATCTGATTGAGATACTCAAAGAGAGTCGGGTTTTTGGTCGATTTCCGAAAAATGAATTACTTGACACCCTTTTCGAAGTGAGTATCGGGTACGATCTTAAAGGAATTAAGTCAGAAAAAATGACTCGATTTCTGGAGAACATTCGCGACCCGAAAAATATTTTCGATTCCCTTAGAAAAGAGTTGCCAAAAGATTTTTCAGGTTTTCGCCATATTAAATTGCCGGATTTAATATCCGAAAGCGTCACTCTGTCCACGTTTCATGGATGCCCTCCTTTTGAAGTGGAGAAGATAGCCCGCTATTTACTGGAGCGTTTTGGCGTAAATGTTGTGTTAAAGATGAATCCCACTCTCCTTGGTTTTGAGGAGGTTAGAAGAATCCTCCATGATCGCCTGGCATATACACATATTAAGTTGATGCAAGAAGCTTTTAAGGAAGATCTAAAATATAATGACGCCCTGGAACTGGTTCGCGAGCTCCATAGCGCGGCAAAAAACCACGATGCCGGCATCGGAGTGAAGTTCACAAATACTCTCGTGGCAAAAAACGACCCTCGGATTTTTCCAACACAGGGCGATCCGGCCATGTATCTTTCGGGCTCGCCACTTCATGTCATCGCCATGACTTTGATGACGCGCTTTAGGGATGACCTTGGCCTCGATACGCCATTTTCATTTTCAGGAGGTGTGGATACCGAAAACGTCGCGGACACTGTCGCATGTGGCTTGACTCCTGTCACCATATGTACGGACCTGCTCAAACAAGGGGGCTACGGCAGATTTTCAAGGTATTTGAAGGCTCTTGAAAAAAGAATGAAACAGGCAGGGGTAAGGGATGTTGACGGGTTTATTTTGGCATCGGAATCAAAGGGCAAAGAAGCTATAAAGAGAACATTCTGTAAAACAGAAAGAGGTAGTGAAATATGGAAAGAGAAGAAATTTGATTTTGAGAAAATGTTAACCAAATCACCCACATCAGCACCGGAATTGTTAAGTGGAACAGGGGAAAATGCCGGCATGGATGGCAAAGAGCTTCTGCAGTCGGCCCGCCATATCGCGGGAAAATTAAATAGTGAGAAATTAATTCCATTTCTGGAGCATGATCCGGCTTATCATTTCTCGTTGAATCGTTCTGTTCCAAAGAAAACCGGCTCTGAACTCAAAGGTTATGATTGTCTGAATTGCAATCTCTGTGTGGAAGGTTGCCCTAATGGCGCCCCTTTTGTTTACATTGCCAAACCTGTTATCTCTCCAACCAGCCTTCTCGCAAATGACGGAAAGGGAGAGCTTGTGGGAAAATGTGGACAAGGATTTAAAATAGAAAAAACTCGGCAGGTGGGAATTTTTGCAGACGCGTGCAATGAGTGCGCGAGCTGTTCGGTTTATTGCCCGGATTCCGGCGCTCCTTTTGCCGTTAAGGAGCGCTTTTACGCCAGTCGCGGCGCCTTTGAAAAAGATAGTCCTAAAGACGGATTTTGTAAAAATGGCGCCACCCTCTTTGCAAGAATCCAAGGATATCTATTCAAATTGGAAGTTGATGATAAAAATAATAGAGGGTCTATAAAATGGGATGGATCTGAAGTTGTGGTTAACTGGAAAACCCTTAGCGTAATAAGTGCGCGGTTTTCGGAAGGTCGGCGCGTTTTAGATACCGCGATTCTGTACCGGCTGAAGGTAGCGTGGCGTGGGGTTTTCGCGGGATCAATCCCAAATATGTTGAATGTAGATTCCTTTGGGAATCGTGTCGTAGAAAAATAGGGTTTTATGTCTATACGTTTCATTAACGCCCAATTACCAGGGGAGGGAAACGAAACAGAAGCTGGTGAACTCCACGTCGAGTCCGGCAGGTTCACATCCATTGACCCGCCTGGACTGGCCGCGAATAGGGGCGATTGGGAGATTGTGGACCTTGAAGGGAGATTGGTTCTACCCGGGGTTATTGACGCTCATGTTCACTTTAACGATCCTGGGTTTACACATAGAGAAAACTTTGAAACCGGCACCCGCGCCGCTGCCGCTGGTGGAGTCACCTGTGTCGCTGATATGCCCTGCACTTCCATTCCGCCTGTAACCAACCCGGATAATTTTAAAATAAAATTGAGTTCGGTGTCGCCAAAGGCATATGTTGATTATATGTTCTGGGGCGGAATTTCCGGGGAAATGATGGCTGGTCAGACCTGGCGAAATGACCTGAAAGGGCTGGCGAAACAGGGCGTAGCCGCCATTAAAATCTACATGTTGTCCAGCATGGAAACCTTTTCAGAATTGAATCGTAATCAAATTCGTAAAGTACTCAAAGAAGCCTCCCGACTTGGGTTACCCGTTGGAGTTCACGGGGAAGACCCGGAAATTATCATCAAAAGAACCGAAGAAATTCAGAAAAGGGGTGGAAATGATCCCGCCGCGTATGCTCTGTCCCGACCCGTCGCGTCAGAGGTAAAAGCGGTTGGAAACATGATTGCTCTTTGCCGGGAAACCGGGACTCGTGTTCATATTGTACATCTCTCTTCCGGCGCCGCCCTGGACCTGATCGCATCAGCGAAAAGGGAAGGGCTTCCCATTTCCGCTGAAACCTGCCCCCATTTTCTTGAATTCACACGTAAAGACCTGGAAGAGCAGGGGGCTTTATTAAAAACCGCGCCGGTTGTCAAAGAGGAGGAGGATCGAATTAAATTGTGGGACGGCATTCGCAATGGCGATCTGGACTTTGTAACAACTGATCACGCTGCCGGAAAATGGCCTGAAGAAAAAAACACTGGTTCAATCTGGACCGATTATGGTGGCGTTCCAGGTGTGGAACTTCTTTTGCCCTATCTCTATTCTGAAGGTGTAAACAGAGGGTGCGTTACTTTGGGGCGCCTGGTGGAGATTACCTCGGAGGCGCCGGCGAAATTCCTTGGCATTGATGATCGTAAAGGCAGCCTGGCGCCGGGTTACGACGCTGATTTTGTTGTTATGGACAGAAGGGAAAGTTGGGTAGTCCATGGAGAAGGGTTGCATAACCTCAACCGTTATACTCCCTTGCAAGGGCGGCTATTGACAGGGCGGATCACAATGGTATATCTTCGCGGCGCCTGTATATATAAACGAGATGATAAAGGGCGGGAATTCTTCGGCTCCAAGGGTACGGGTCGTTTCGTTGGTAGAAAGTAACGGAATCCCGATTTACTCCAATTTTTGAGGATAATTTGCAAGATATCATGAAAGAGAAAAACAGCAAAAGTATAACCCTTTTAGGCGCCGGAACTGTTGTGACCGGTGGGTCCGCGCCCCTTGTAATTGAAAACGGCGCTGTCGCCTTTTCAAAAGATCGCGTCCTTGAGGTTGGACCGGAAAAGGACCTTCGTTCCATATATCCCGATGCTCGTTTCCTTGACGCCCAGGGCGGTATAATTCTTCCCGGATTTATCAACCTGCATCATCATTTCTACTCTGCTCTTGCTGTGGGACTTGACTCGGGAATGCCCATAATTGATTTTACCCAAATATTAGACCGTTTCTGGTGGAGACTCGACAGGGCCCACGATTGGAAAACCATTGAGCTATCGGCATTCATTACCGCCGCGGATTGCATTCAAAACGGTTGCACAACGGTTTTCGACCACCACGCTTCCCCGTCTTGCATCAAGGGCAGCCTGAACAGAATTGCCCAGGCGGTAACTGAAGCCGGCATCAGCTCGGTTTTGTGTTACGAGGTTTCGGATCGCAATGGGCATAAAGACGCCCTTCTCGGCATTGAAGAGAACATATCATTTATTGAAGAACACCTGGGTGATCCTCAAATACGGGGCGCCTTTGGGATGCACGCCTGTTTCACTCTCAGGGATGAGACCTTATCCCGGATAGCAAGCAGGGCGCCCAAAGATTGTGGAATTCACATTCACGTTGCTGAGGATAAAGTGGATGTTGCTGAAACACAGGATCGGTTCGGCGTCGGTCCGGTTCAACTGCTGGATGATTTGGGATTGATAAATGAACATGCCCTGCTTGCCCATGGAGTGCATCTTTCTGAAAGGGAGTTGGGCATCATAGGTGAACGTGGCGCGGTTTTAATTCACAATCCGGAATCCAACGCCAACAACCGCGTTGGCAGGCTGGACATTGAGAAAGCCGTTGAAAAAGGCTGCCTTATCGGACTTGGCACAGACGGTATGACCTCGGCCATGCTTTTAGAGTTAAGGTTCGCCATCTTAAATCAGCAAGGGGTGCTTGCCGATGCTGAGGCGCTGGCAAAGGTTATTTCAAAGATGCTCTTTGCAAACAACGCAATGGTTGCTCGTCGTTTCTTTGATGAACCTCTACTTGGCGAACTGGTAAAAGGGGCGCCGGCGGACATTGCGGTGATCGACGCGCCTCTCCATACAAAAATCGACTCATCAAATATGTTCAGCCATATGATTTATCGAGCTGCCGGCGCACCTGTGCGTCATACTATTGGGCGAGGAAATATTCTGATGAAGGATTTTCAGATTCAGACCCTTGATCGGAAGGAACTGGCAGCCAAAGCAAGAGAGATTTCTCCAGATTTTCAGGAGCGGTTCCATAAGAAAAAGGCCGGAACGCCATTTAGAGGGTAGCCAGGAAAAAATGATTAAAGAGGAGATTGGGCTTTGAGTAATATGGAGAGCAATAATAAAGCAAGAGCAAGAGAAAACGCCCTGGAACGATGTCGGGAGAAAGGAATTATTATTCCTACCCTTGAGCATATGCGCAATCCTGAAACATTGGATCCGAAAATTTACGATCTTTTGAAAAAAATCGATCCCCAGGCCGTTGATCCATTGAATCTCTTTCGCATTACCTGGCACAATGATCCTGTAACCGGTGGATTCGGTCCTGTGGATTTTATTGAAATTCCCTCTGAACTGAGTGGAGTAAATGCCAGAATTATCGGCATGGTCGGTAAACATTTTCCTACCGGCGCTCATAAGGTCGGCGCGGCTTTTGGCTGTCTTGTCCCGGAATTAATCTCAGGTGGATTCGATCCAATAAACAACAAAGCCGTATGGCCCTCCACAGGAAATTACTGTCGCGGCGGCGCTTTTGACAGCGCTCTTCTTGGTTGCCGGGCGGTGGCGATCCTTCCGGAAGAGATGAGCAGAGAACGTTTTGAATGGCTTGAGAATATTGGCGCACAGGTAATCGCGACTCCGGGCTGCGAAAGTAATGTCAAGGAAATCTTCGACGCCTGCCATGAAATTCGGAAGGATCCGAAAGCCATTATATTTAACCAGTTTGAGCAATTCGGCAATTATCTCTGGCATTATGGAGTAACCGGACCGGCGGCTCAATCGGTATTTGAGAATTCGGCGCGCCCTGGGGATCGCTTTGCGGGATGGGTTTCCGCAACAGGATCGGCAGGCACTCTTGCCGCGGGGGATTATTTAAAAGATAAGTTCCCGGGGCTCCTTATCACAGCTACCGAAGCTCTTCAGTGCCCCACTCTTCTACAGACCGGATTCGGAGCTCATCGAATCGAAGGAATCGGCGACAAGCATGTGCCGTGGATTCATAACGCTCGAAATACCGACATGGTGGTGGCCGTTGATGACCAGGATACAATGAGTTTGTTACGGCTGTTTAATGAGGCCTCCGGCAAGGAGGCTCTTTCAAAGCGAGGGATAGAGGAGAATGTCATAAAACGTCTTCCGCTTCTGGGAATATCGAGCATCTGCAATCTCCTGGCGGCAATCAAACAAGCCCGTTATTTTGACCTTGACGAAAATGATATCCTGATGACGCCCTTTACTGATTCTGTTGATCTTTACCAATCGCGATTGATCGAGTTGAACGAACAGATGGGACCCTATAATGAACCCCAGGCTTTTATCGATTTTGAACGCCGGATCCTTGGCGCTGGAATTGACTATTTGAAAGAATTGACTTATCCGGAAAAAAAGTCCATTCACAATCTCAAGTATTTTACATGGGTGGAACAGCAAGGGCGCACAGTAGAGGAGATGGATGCCCTTTGGACCAGGAGTTTCTGGCAGGACCTCCGGGACCAACTGATCCAGTGGGACCCTATGATTGATAAATTCAATCTCGACTCAGGTGTCTCCATTGACACAAAATAGAGTAGGAAAGGGCGGGATGAACATGTTGTTGGAATCTCAAATAGGAGAAGAGGCTCTTGTCGCCGCAAGATCATATAAGAGGCGGATAACGGATTTTTTGAGAGGCATGATCGCGATTCCAGCGGAAAGTTGTCAGGAAGGCGAGCGGTGCAAATACGTTGCTGAAAGATACCAGAAACTCGGTTTTGACTCAGTCTATTTCGATGGACTGGGAAGCGTCATCGCGCGCATGGGCAATGGTCCTCTGAAAATCATGATGGACGGGCATATCGATTGCGTTGGCGTTGGAAATCCCGATTCATGGAAATACGATCCTTTTAAGGGTAAAATCGAAGACGGAAAGATTTTTGGCAGAGGCGCCGTGGATGAATTGCCGGCTATCGCGTGCATGGCATACGGAGCGAAAATTCTTAAAGATAGGGCATTTCCCAAAGGCGTCACCCTCTATCTGGTGGCGTCGGTGATGGAAGAGGATTGCGACGGATATCCATTGCTGCATTTAATTGAAAAGGAAAAGATTCAACCGGACCTGGTAATTTTAGGCGAGCCGACGGATATGAAGGTTTATAGAGGGCATAGAGGAAGAATGGAGATGACTGTAACCTGCCATGGAATTTCAGCCCATGGCGCCCATTCGGAAAAAGGAGTGAACGCCCTTTATAAAATAGCGCCTGTAATACAAGATGTCGAAGCTCTTAATGAACGACTTGCCTTTGACGATTTTCTCGGCAAAGGCTCAATTACTGTTTCATATATCGAATGTGAATCCCCCTCCACCTGTTCGGTGCCGGACAAGGCGGTAATTTATTTGGACAGAAGATTGACTGTGGGCGAGACAAGGGAAAAGGCTCTTGAGGAAATAAAGTCCCTTCCCAATATCGGCGACGCAAAAGTGAATATCCGGCACTATTCGGGCAAGAGTTGGCGTGGAGTAAAAGCTGAACAGGAAAGTTACTTTCCAACCTGGGTGCTCCCCGAAGACCACATGCTGGTAAAGGGAGTGTCCAACGCCGCCAAAACAGTATTGGGCAAAGAACCAAAGGTTTCACGTTGGGCCTTTTCAACCAACGGTGTGGCCACAATGGGACGGCTGGGAATACCAACTGTGGGCTTCGCGCCGGGTCTGGAAGAGCTCTCCCACTCCACAGATGAGTGGGTGTCAATAGACGATTTAATCTCCGCGACGGCTATATACAGCCTGATTCCCGGTGTGCTGGAAAAAATGAAAACGTAATCGTTCATAGACAAGGGGGCGGATTTGAGATCGGGGGACATGACCCCATTTCTCAACATAGGCCGGCATTGTCAATGATATTAAGGAAATGGGGATCGTGTACCCCGATCTCATATATGAAAATCCGGGGACACGTAACAAGTACATCTCCCCCCTTTTCCAAAAAGCCCCCTTGTAACTGAACGATTAGATGAAAACACTTTAACCGGATGCAATTTTAAAAGGAGTAATATAAAATGCGGACAAACTTAAAAGGCAAGGATTTCATCACGACCCAGGACTGGACCGTTAGCGAACTTAACACCATTTTTGCTTTGGCTAAAGAGCTTAAACTTGCCAAGGCTACAGGTAAGCCCACACCGCTGTTAACAGCGAAAACCCTTTATATGATCTTTTTCGATTCCTCGACCCGCACTCGAAATTCTTTTGAAACAGGCATGACCCAATTAGGCGGGCATTCAATTTTTCTTTCTCCTGACAAGATGCAGATAAGCCATGGTGAAAACGCGAAAGATACAGCCAATGTGCTTTCAAGATTCGGCGAAGGGATCGCTATCCGCCATTGCGCATATAAAGAGGGTAATGATTATCTTGCCGAAGTTGCCCGGCACTCTCAAGTCCCTCTTATCAACATGCAATGCGACATGTATCACCCTTGTCAAACCCTGGCTGATTATTTCACTATTATGGAAAAGTTCAGGAATAAAACAGGGGGATTGAAGCTTGGCGTGAGTTGGACTTCGGCGCCCAATTACGTCCGCCCCATTTCAGTGCCCCAAAGCCTTATC
>CAYSHR010000067.1:0-11275 GCA_964430795.1 uncultured bacterium | reverse complement strand
GTAATAACGGTACTTAAAAGCATCATTAATAATCTCATGAATCAACATAATATTCAGTTGCCATAACATTCTCCTTTTCCGGCGAATCGCGAATCGCCCCTACCAATTCGCGAATCGCCCCTACGTTTTCTGCCCCAAGTAATATTAACGCATGATTATTTCATCACAAATGCAGGGTGACATGCTCAGGAGAGATGCCAAGAAAAAAATGGAAATATTTAGGAATCATGGAGCTTTAATCCGGAGGTTTTTGAGTCGGCTTTCAGGAAGCTAATAAACCGAAAATCGATAGGCAGGGCGCCCTTAACTTGGAATCGAGGTTTTAATCTGAATGATTTCCAAAACCTTGCCGGGGCGATGTTAAACTGATACATTCATCCGGCCAGAAGGCAAACCAGACGCGAGGAGGCTGATCTTGGCTGGCGACATCGTTCCCCAAAATCTGTTGTATGATCTGAGTAAACTGATTCAGGAGTCCAAGCAGGAGATTGCCATGATCGCAATCGATAATAAATAGCCCCTGTTACCAGAAATATTCGGAGTATTGTTTATGAAAAAAGAGTCAAAAATCTTCTTGTTAATTTTGCTTTCATTGATTTTCATCTTGTTTTTCTCTTCCTGCAAAAGTTGCGTGAAAAGCAAAGAGGCGCCAAAGCCTGTGATAGTCCCGTCAAATAAAGCCCCGTTAAAGATGCCGCCGGCCATGATAAAAGAGATTACAACTCTTTTGGAAAAATCATGGGGCGCCGCAATGGAGAGGGCTTCGAAATTTTTAGGAAGCCCGGCGATCAAGGAAAAATTCGCGGGTGTGGAAATCCATATTGAGGACCTTCCCGGAAGAGAGAAATTTCTCTGTGGATCGTGGGGATTGGAGGAGGAAAAACAGACGCCCTATATTCGTTTATTTGGCAGCTCGATTCTTACTGGGCAATGCGATCCTGAAAAAGCTCTGGCAAAATTATTTATCGGCGCGGCCCTTTTTGATCATATCAAAGATGGGCAATGGACCAAAGACCCGATCTGGATGGGTCTCGCGAATTATGGCGCGGGACTGTCGGAGGAATATGGAATCAGGGAGTTCAATATCTCCTTGCCGAAATATGACGCGGAATCCTTTTTCAAGGACGACACAAGGATGTTTTTTACGAGGCAAGCCTTGTTTGGCCAATGCTTCGCAAAGGTATACGGTAAGAGGAAACTTGATAGATTACTCAAGTCTTTGCTGGCCAAGGAGAATTATTCCGAAAGTGTTCGAAGCGCCACAGGAGAAGAGTCGGAAAAGGTAATGAAAAAATGCGATGAATGCATAAAGGAGTTTATTGAGGAAAAAACCGCAAAGGCCGGGGATTACAGAGCTGTTTTCAGGGCTTTTTACAAGAAGGAAAATGAGAAGGCCATATCCATGCAGGATGAATATCTCAAGGAGCATCCGGATACGGTTTATATGAACCATCTTCAGTTTTTCAGGGGCGCGACTTATATTAGGCTTGAGAAATATGCCCTTGCCCTGGATCCATTGGAGGGTGTTCGAGGGGGAAAATGGGGTCCCAGCTATCTTGCCATAAACAGCGCCGCCACTATAGTGTTCTCTCTTTTACAAATGGGAGAATGCGAAAAGGCAAAGGAGAGGCACGCCCTATTTTTGATATATTACCCGGATACCCGGTATGCCATGATGGGTAAATTTGATGGGTTATATAAAGAGCATTGCGCCAAAACGGCGTCTGAGAATAATGGCGGTTAATCTTGCTTGCCGGCCTTGCCAATATGTTGAGAAATAGTTTTTAGGGCTTCAGTCAGCACTTTACCGGCTTTTGCCATACCCTTGTACAAAACGTGGCTCTGTTTCATGTTTTGTCTCAGGGTTCTGATTTCATCAAGGTCGTCATACTCAAAGCACTTGGTGGCGATTAGATTTTCTCTGTTTATCAGGGGGCTGACAAGATCGTCCAGGTCCTTGATCAGCCTCTTTATTTTCTTCTCCAAATGATCAACGCGGTTTACTTTTTTATTTACAGCGATTCTATCAGGGGTCTTTTCGGTGAGCAACTTAAAAGCCGATTCCGTAACCAAAACTTCTTCCGAGGCCAGGCGCGCCAGCCTTTTCGTTTTCTGAATCAACCCTTTTATTTTTCCGGATATAGCTTCTTCATCCAGTGGCTTTTGCTTTGCGGCCTCTTCCAGCAGAGAATCGACGGGTATGGTTTTAGTCATATATTTTTCTATGGCGTCAACAAAGGGCATTTGCAGCGCGCTGTTGATTTTTGCGCCGCCCTCAGTACAATTAATCACCTGCCTCCCAAGATAAGTAAGGCTTGGGATGCTCTGCTCGAACCACATTAGATAGTTCAATAGGTTTGTTTGCGTAAGAACTTCCCCCCCATAATATCCCTCTGTTTTAATCATAGCCATTTTTTGCAATTCATCGTCGGAATCCGGGACTTTTGCCCCCTCTTTATTAAAAGGGTTATCCGCGGCCAACCCGATTCCCTCGGCATGAAATTTCCGGTCCGCGAAAGCCAGGTCCTGGCCGATCATAATAATCGGATCACAGCCCGCCAGAACGGCAATGGAAAAAGCGGCATTTGCCACGCTGCCTCCCGCCGCGATCACCCCATCTTTTTTTCCCACCAGATTCATCATGTATTTGTTGTTCGCGCCATGGCCGCTAAAATAAAAATGCCCTTTAAAGGGAAGTTCCCCAAGCTTTGGAAAAGAATTTATAGCAAGCGCGAGATAGCCCTGGTTCATCTTTTTCCCGTCCTGGAATTGAAACCTGACGTCGTTTGACTCAAGGACCACTGTGATGTCCGGGGCGATTCCAAGAGACTCTATCTTTTTCATGGCGGTTCCCACTGAAACAATAAGAGCTCTTCCTTTGACCCGTGACAATAAATGATGGTTTTTATCCAGGCTTGGCCCCGCGGCCACGACAATCCCCGGCATTTTTACAAATTTCTCTTTCAGGCCCGCGACACTTGGCTTGTTTAAATAATTGGGAAAGTTATCAATAAGGTGGTTGAACCAGGCCAAGTCTCTATGCAAGGTGGTGCCGACAATAATATCCATATTCCTAACCAGGACGCCAAGCCTCTCCTCCAAGGCTTTATAATCCCTTTGAAACCCGGACAAATAACCGGGCATTATCATTTTTGTTATGGCGGGAGTCAGTTTTTCAGCAAAAGGCATTTGAAAAAATAGGTTTTTTACCTTGGTAACTATTTTCAGCTTTTTACAGGACAGGTAATCGGATAAATCCACTACGCCAAGCACCATGGACAAAACCTGAGGTGATGGCTCAAAGATAAAAAGAGTTGAGACCTTATCACTTTCAAGCAGAACAGGGAGCTGATATCCCATTCCAAACCCAAATCCAATTATGGTGGAATACTTCTTTTCAATAGCGTCATGAGCGACTCGCTCAGCTTCTCTGACAGGATCATAGGAGTCGCTCAGGCAATGCCCTTTATATATGAGCCCCGGCGCGTTTGATTTGCTAATAAAGATTTCCATCCCCTTCCAATCACTGGAAGATGAGGAAATTGCTTTGACCAAAAGAGGATCGCGCTTTTTCAGAGCTAAGAGATTTTTATCAAATATTCCCTTGTCAAAAACATCAGCCACATTATGGTTTTTACCATGAGTGAAGAGACTTTTTTCCTGTGACACGCTGAGATTTTGCTCCATATTAATGAGCCGACAGATTATATGATTTGCCTTGGTCGAAATTCCCCAGGGTATTTGTCACCCACGTCATACCGGTTTTATCCCCGATTTTCTTAATAATCCGGCCGGCAACCCGCACTGACCCCAAGCAGTCCACAGATTTTTTTCCGGCAAAGGACATCTCCCGGCGTTTATTAAAGTCATATAGAAGCCCTTTTAAAAACAGGGCAACCATATCTTTTGAAACCTGGTCATAGTGACCAAGATACATGCTGGCGCCTGTGTCATGGAGAGCTCTGGCGGGTTCAATCTGATTATCCGCCACCGAAATAGTTAAAGTCGCCACTCCAAGAGAGGCCAACTCCAGGGCGGTCACTCCTCCTGGGCAAACAGCCACTGTCGCCCTGGCCATAATCGAGGCCACATCAGGAGGATCAACATGAACATAGCTTAACATTGGCAGAAGGGCGGCATCGTTTTTCACATTGGCAATCGAATCAGCGCCGGCGCCGATAATTACGTCCACATAAAAAGTCGCGGGCAAGTCAAAAAGAGAATGGATAATCTTTTCCGTCTGTAGGTTAAGATCGGCGCCGCCCATAACAACAAGCACCCTGGCTTCTTCATTCCTTACCATGTTTCTCCACTTGTCAAATCTTTTGTCAAGCATGGCGTACTTGGCGCCCTTAAGATAAACCGTGTCCTTTCTGCCGGTATAATCCACATCCGCGCTTGAGAGATTCTGGTTAATCACCATATCCACAGGCATGTGATTTTTGCCCATATCATCTATGACCGCCACAACAGGCGCCTTTTTGGTCATGGATAAATAATGATCCTCATTAAAGGCGTAGGAATCGGCAACAACGCAATCAGCATTACAGTCCCCATCATGGGAAAAGATGGAATCCCTGGAATCCACCTCGGCGATTTCATAACCTTCACTCCGGATATTGGACTTGCCGAAATTGTCGCCATAAATGTGAAACTCCACCTCCGCGCCAAAATCAGTAAGAGCCTTTGCCAGGCTAAGGCATCTTCTGACGTGGCCCAATCCAATATTTGAGGCGCCGTCTGTCCTTATAATTATTTTTGGTTTTTTTACTATTTGCATTCGCACCCCCAAAAGTATCCGGCATTTTTCTACTTTTGTGCAAAACATATACCGTAAATTAAACAGGTTTTCCCAATTCCCTTTTTAAGCTTTTCACAACCATGGCGTCAAAATTCATACGTGCTGTAAAATTCTATTAAATCAACGATATAGAAAAGGTCTTCTTTGAAAAGGTAAAGCAAAATATGGGTTTGAGTTTCAAATTTTATATTTGACAAAAGGCGGTTTTTATATAAATCGAATTTTTTGAGAAAAATATTCCTGGAAAATGATCAAAATTGCCGGTTTATTGACTATGGAATAATAAGTTTGGCGGTGTAACGAATTGATTATGAGTAACCGGGACCGGAAAATAGATTTTAGAAAAAGCTTGTATTTATCCCGGTAAGCAACTAACATATTCTACTAAGCAAAACTAATTAGTCAGTCAAATCCTTTAAAAGTTTCTGAAACCACAGAGGCGTGTGGATTTATGCCGACTGGATAGAATGGCTTTTGTTAATAGTTGAAATAGTTAATATGATTGCTCGTTCAAAACAAAAACGGTGTGCGGCGAAATAAGCTTAGTTAACAAAACCAGAGGAGACAGACATGGACGACAAGGGCGACAAGGGCGGCAATGGCGGCAAGGGCGACGACTTTTGCAAGATCACTTTTGAATGGTATTCTGGAGGAACTCCCCCTCAGTTTTTGGGCAAAGCATGCACGATTACGGGGAAATTCTCCTGGCAGGACGCAGTTGCCAAGGCAAACCAACTGCCCAATTGGCGGATGCCAACGGAATCGGAAATGACCAGTGCCGGCCTGAAAATGAAGGGAAATGACGACATCTGTATCTACCAGAAAGATGAACACCCTCCGTCAGAATATATCTGGACCAGTACCGTAGACCCAAATAACCCCGGTATGGTCAAAGGTATATCCCAGGGCGATAAGGGGGACGACATTACTACGTTCTCAGTAAATCAATCAACTGCTTTATGTCGATTGGTTATGGTTCCCTCTTCCTAGAGAGGAAAAACCAAGGGCGCCGGCGTGGCAATATCCCGGCACCCTCATTTTTGCCAAAGAAAGCTCAAAATTGACAAAAGACCCACATCCGGATGGCAAGTCTAAACAGAACCCTTCCTCTACCGGGGAATCCGGAGAATTGGGTGAAAAAAAGACCCGATTCATCATCAACGAGGATGCCGGTTTTGAAGATCAAAATAGCCTCGGTACGGATTTTTCATCTGACCTTGACCACAGATCAAAACAAGACTCTTCTTTCGAGGAATTTGGGGATTTCCATGATGACCAAACTCGATTTATAATCAACGACGGCGCCGACTTCAAATATCAAAACGAACTCAGCCCGACTTTCCTGATGGACCCGGAAAGTCGATACCCTTTGATCAACCCGGACTCAATGGATGTAGTTGAGGAACCTGACGCGGCCTTGATTGGTAGAGGCGGATTCGGCCATGTCTTTGCCGCCTTTGACCGAAATATAGGCCGGGCCGTCGCGGTCAAGGAGTTGATTTCCAGGAAGCAATCCATCGCCCTTAACAGATTCCTTTTCGAAGCCCGCCTGACCGGCCAGTTGGACCATCCGAACATTGTACCTGTTTATGAGATTGGCGTGCGAAAGGATGGCTCCTATTATTATACAATGAAGATGATTAAAGGGCGTACTCTGGCTGATGCCATTGACCAAAGCCATTCCTTGTCGGCTCGCCTGGGGTTTCTACATAACTTCATAGCTTTGTGTCATGCCATCGGTTATGCCCACAGTCGCGATATATTACATCTCGATATAAAAAGCAGCAATGTCATGCTGGGTGATTACGGCGAGACGGTGGTGCTGGATTGGGGTCTGGCCAAGGTGCTTGATCCTTCGGTGGAGGGGAGCAACCAGGGTGAAAGCTCCTTCGAGTGGCTAAAATCCAACAAGCCCGGCAACCAAAAAAATTTCATGGAAGGAGTCATCGCCGGCACCATATATTACATGAGTCCGGAGCAGGCATCCGGCCAATTCAACCAACTGGACGCCGGTTCAGATGTCTGGAGTCTTGGAGCCGTTTTGTATGAGGTCCTGACAGGGGAGCCCCCTTTTATTGACCGATCCACCATGGGCGCCATCAAGGCTGTTCAAACCGAACCTGTGCCCCCTGTTCATCAAACAAACCCTGAGGCGCCGGCCGAACTTGTCGCCATTGCCGAAAAAGCGTTAAGCCATGACAAATTGGATCGATACGCCAACGCCAATGAGATGGTTCGCGAACTGGAAGCATATCGAGCCGGCCATCGTGTCCGGGCTTATGAATACAGCTCTTTGGAGCTACTGATAAAATTCACGAAAAAGAACAAGGCCATCACATTGATTACCAGCGCGGCGGTGATTTTTCTGGTTATCGCCACGGTTCTGATCTTCAATGCTTATCAGAAAGCCGAGATTGCCAGGGAACAGGAGCATTTTGAGCGGCTTCGCGCCCAGGAAAATGAATTACTGGCCAATCACAACCTATCCGTTGCCGATTACGAAAAAGCCCGAGGTTTTTTATATAAAAGGAACTATCTCCTGGCTTCCCTCTACTCGGCCTCGGCCCTTTCAAACAATCCGGCAAACCCTGTCGGCCGCTTTAGATATGTGGCCAATCAAGGCTTTTCCGATCCGACATCCGCGGAGCAATTGATCCTGCAAAGGACCATCTATTTTCAGTCCATGGCTGAGAACTTTATTACCTTCTTTCATAGATTCGAAACCGACCAGGATTTTATTCGAGACGTCAAATTCACTTCCGGCTCGGAAAAACTGGTGGTTGCTCATGGCGAAGGCGGCGAAGTTTCCATTCACAGCTTTTCGGACAAAGAGAAAGCTGTTATTCAAAAGCATGAAAATCGGGTTTTAGAGGTGGCTGTCTCCAGCAATGGCCGCTGGATCGCGTCGGGAGGACGAGGGGATACGATTAAAGTCCTGGACCAGCATAACCGAAAGCATGTCAAGGATATCCCTTTTAGCCAGGGAGAGATATATGATCTGGCCTTTTCTCCCAACGACAAGTACCTGGCCGCCGCGGGCAAAGGGCTGGGGGTTTTGCTTTTTTCAGTTTCTGATTGGAAACTGGTTGGGCGAATTAAACCGACGTCTGATTTCGTGGCATCTCTTGACTTTTCTCCCGATTCCTCCCGATTGGTTTCCGGCGGATCCCAGGATCTCATCGAAATCTGGTCTGTCCCGAGCCTGGGTCCTATTGATAAATGGGAAGGTCATGACGGAGATATCGAGTCGGTGCGTTTCTCACCGGATGGCAGTCTAATCGTCTCGGCGAGCGACGATAAGACTGCCATGGTCTGGGACCCTTCTTCCGGAGAAATCCTGACCACCATCAGAGGGCACGACGATTGGGTTTGGAATGCCCTTTTCACTCCCGCGGGAGACAAACTGATCACATCCAGCCGGGACAATTCCATCAAAATATGGAGCTTGCCGGGTTACGACTGCGTCTCAACCATAAAACTCTCCCATGATGATGGCAATCCATCGAGCATTGCCATTTCCCCCAACGGCCGGTATCTTGCTTCAGCGGGCTATGGCTCCGCCATCACTTTATGGAAAATAGAACAACAGGCAACCGCGAAAAGATTCCGCGGAAACAAAACCGTGGTGGTCTCGGCAGAGATCAGCCCGGACGGATCGACTTTGGTCTCAACGACCTGGAATAAAGCTCATCTCTGGTCCACCGAGGACCAGCGGATGATAGGGGAAATAAAGGCGCCTCGTTGCCTGATTCGCTCCGCGTCCTTTTCCAGTGACGGAAAATACATGGCCATGGGCGGAGACGATTCTGTTGGCCGGGTGTATCGATATCCCGAGTTCGATGTGGCGGCTCAATTGAAAGGGCATACCGGCAAAATTATGTCTGTCGCCTTCTCTCCCCGGTCCGATATTGTGGCCACCGCCGGTTCGGATAAGACCATACGCCTTTGGAATGTTGGAACATTCCATCCTCTGGCGGTCCTGAAGGGGCACCGGAAATGTGTCCGGTGCATCGCTTTTTCACCTGACGGTATGACCCTTGCCTCTGGTGGAAAGGATGGTGCGCTTAAACTGTGGGACATCTCAGATCCCAATGAATTCCGTGAGATACGAACTTTTGCCCAGGAAGACTGGGTAACCCGGGTCGCTTTTTTTCCTGATGGAAAAAAGATACTGACCGCCGGCAAAGATGGCCGGCTCCGGTGCTGGGATATTCAGTCCGGCAAACTGCTCCACATCCTTTTGGCTCATTCAAAGTGGATCAATGATATGGATATCTCGCCAGACGGCCGATTGGTGATTACCGGCAGTGACGACGGCGCCCTTTGCCTCTGGCGGGCTGATACCTGGGAAATGCTTTTGCGTCTTGGGTTTCAGACTGAAGTCACCTTCGCGTCATTCACTCCCGATGGCGCCGAATTCGCCTTTAATGATGGATTGAACATGGTGTTTTATCCCACCGATCTTTCCATGCTTGAGAAGGACCCGGTCTTGCTTCTGTCTTGGGCTGAGAAAGCCTCCAATGTGAAATCCAGGCCCTATGGACGCCACAGATAACAGAACGATTACTCAGACTCTTTTCCCAGGCTTGACGCATCGCGCAATATGGGCTAATCTTCTTTTTCATGAAACCCCGTGTAAGCATTTTGCTCCCAGTTTATAACGCCCAGGCTACATTGAAAGAATGCCTGGACAGTCTTTTAGGGCAGACCTATTCCGATTTTGAGCTTATTATTGTTGATGATGGCTCATTTGACTCCACGCCGGACATTCTTATTGATTATGGAAATAAAGATGACCGGATATTGACCATAAACGCTGAACACTCGGGCATTGTCTCCTCTCTCACTACAGGTTTTGCCCATGCCCGGGCACCCTACATCGCGAGAATGGACGCCGATGATATCAGCCTTCCCACCCGCCTTGAAAAGCAAGCGGCTTTTCTGGATGAAAACAGCGACATCGCAGTGGTGGGCGCTCTTGTCGGCCCAATCCCAGGGGAGCTTCTAGCCGGCGGGTATCAGGAATATTTCAAATGGATGAACGGCCTTGTTACACCTGAAGAGATAGCAAATAATATTTTTGTTGAATCCCCAATAGCTCACCCTTCCGTTATGTTCAGAAGGCAGCCCTATGAGATGGCCGGGGGATACCAGGATCATAAATGGCCCGAGGATTATGGACTCTGGTTGAGAATGCATTTGAAAGGGTACAAGTTCGCAAAGACCCCCGAGGTGCTTGTTTATTGGCGAGATCATCCAAGCAGGGCCACCAGAACCGATTCAAGATATGACGCCGACGCCTTTTTTCAGGCAAAAGCCTATTACCTGGCTAAAGGACCCTTGAAGGATGTGGATGAAGTTGTAGTCTGGGGCGCTGGAAAAGTCGCGAGACAGCGGTCCGCCTATTTAAAGGAATATGGTGTAAAAATCGTCGCGTATATTGACGTGGATTCCAATAAAATCGGCCAGAAAATCTCAGGGGCGCCAATACTTGATCAAAATAAATTGTCCGACTACCCTGATCATCTGATTCTTTCATTTGTGGGAAACCGGGGCGCCAGGGATGATATACGTAATTTATTAAAGGAAACAGGAAGAATTGAGGGCAAGGACTTTATCACCTGCGCCTGATGTTTTTTTGTGTGGAGAAAACATGTTCTTTCTTGAAATGAAAAATAGTGACAATAAGGTTGTTCGGTTTAATATTGGAAAAGATTCGGCGGTTATCACCATAGGGCGGCGAAAGGTAAATGATGTCGTCTTTCCTGATCCTGAGGTAAGCCGCAATCATGCCCAGGTATTATTGAGAGAAGGAGTTGTAATGGTTGAGGACTTGAACTCAGCCAACGGCACAAAAGTCAACGGTGAATTCATCAAGGAATCTACTACAATCATCCCTGGAGATCAGATCATTATTGGAAATATCAGCCTGACCCTAAGGCAGGAGACCGGGGATAGGGAGATAGATACTAAAACTCTTGATTAGCCATGGGATCGCCCTTGCCCATTTCCCCCATTCCTAGGAGAAATTTTGCAAGCAAACCCCGGGAATACAACCTGTACATTTAAAGCGCCGGCGAAAATCAATCTTCGATTGGAAGTGCTTTCCAGGAGAGCTGATAATTATCATGAAGTTCAGATGATCATGCTTGGTGTTGAGCTTTATGACAAACTGACGATAAAGCCCGGGGATTCTCTCTCCATGACTTGCGACGACCCCGCTCTGCCCGTTGATCATAGGAACCTGGTTATAAAGGCGACCCGGGCTTTTGAGAAAAAAACCGGGATTGAGGTGAAAAGCCACATAGCTTTAGAGAAAAACATACCTGTGGCAGCCGGGCTTGGTGGAGGTTCCTCTGACGCCGCCGCTGTTTTGAAAGGACTTAATTTTGTTTATGAAACCGGCTTGAATAGCCCGGAGATGGAAAGTCTTGGCGCCGGCTTGGGAGCGGACATTCCTTTTTTTATTAAGCC
>CAYSHR010000066.1:0-11277 GCA_964430795.1 uncultured bacterium | reverse complement strand
AATCCATTTTCATTACCTCTTCTATTGCCTGGACAATTCCATCGGCGTCCATCTTGTAGTAGTTCAGAAGATCATCGGGATATCCGACTATTGAGAACTCATCCTGCAAGCCGAGCTTTTTAAGGACGCAGCCTTTTCCCGACGCGGCTATGACATCAGCCACGGCGCTGCCCATACCGGAAAACACATTGTGGTCCTCGACTGTTATAATTCTTCTTGTGTCCATAATGGCGCTCAGGATTGCCTGCTCGTCAATAGGCTTGATTGTGTGAAGGTCAAGAACTTTGACTGACAACCCTTGCTGTTTGGCCATTTGGGCGGCTTCCAAAGCGCCAACCACTGTGCGCCCGGTAGCGATTACGGTAATGTCGGTCCCTTCATGTAGCTCAATGGCTTTGCCTATCTCAAAATCGAAATCCATGTTTTTATGCAAAGGGGGTTCAAAACTGCGGCCGATGCGGATATATACAGGGCCATCATGTTTTATAGCCGCGGCCACGGCGTTGGCGGTTTCAAAGGAATCAGCAGGCGCCATGACCACCATGTCGGGCATGGCTCTCATGATTGCAATATCCTCGGTGCAGTGGTGAGTTGTGCCGGCCTGTCCAAAAGATGTGCCGCTGTGAGTGGCGATGATTTTCACGTTGCGTTTCTGATAAACAATATCCGTGCGAATAAACTCGGCGCTTCTTAAAGCAGCGAAAGCCGCGAAGGTGGAAACAACAGGAATATACCCGACAGAAGCCATTCCCGAAGCCGCGCCGAACATGTTCATCTCCGCGATGCCAAAGTTAAAAAACCGCTCGGGAAAATCTTTTTCAAAGCGGCCGATTTTTGTGGAACCGGCAAGGTCCGCGGTCATAGCCACGATTTTATCGTTCTGTTTTCCAAGGTGGGTAAGAACCTCGCCGTAGATTTCGGCCTGGGTCATATGGTCGGCGTCTTCCACTGTCCAGGTAAGTCCTTTTGCCATGATCAGACTCCTTTCCGGATTGAAGCCAGGGCTTTGTCTCTCATCTCCT
Source organism: uncultured bacterium (assembly GCA_964430795.1). GTDB lineage: Bacteria > Lernaellota > Lernaellaia > JACKCT01 > CAYSHR01 > CAYSHR01. Next base: position 10,255 of record CAYSHR010000066.1, on the reverse strand, counting down.
GGTCCAGGCCGCCATAATGCCAACCGGCGGCGTTTTCCATAAAGTCCACTCCTTTGCCCTTTATCGTATTGGCGATAATTACCACGGGCTTTTTCTTTGCTTTTAAGGCTTTTTCCATGGCGGCGCCGATTTGGGTAAAGTCGTGCCCATCAATAATAATTGGATTCCAGCCGAATGATTCCCATTTTTTATCCAGGGGATCAAGTGCCATTATGTCCTCAGTGGCGCCGTCTATGCAGAGCATGTTTCTATCCACAATGGCAATAAGGTTATTCAACTTGAAATGAGCGGCCGACATAGCTCCTTCCCAGGTAGGGCCGCCATGAAGTTCACCATCGCCAAGCATGACAAAGGTCTTGAATTTCTTATTTGCGAGTTTTGCGCCAAGAGCCATACCCACGCCAATGGAAAGACCGTGCCCTAATGATCCTGTTGACGCGTCCACTCCCGGGACTTTAAGCCAGTCGAGGTGCATTCCAAAGGGGGAGCCGGTTTTGTTAAAGTCATTCAGATCCTCAGGTGGAAAATATCCAAGATCACCAAGAATCACGGCATGCCCAACGCCTCCATGCCCTTTACTTAGTATAAAGCGGTCTCTGTTTTCCCATAAAGGCGCCGCCGGTTTGATTTTCATATAGTGATAATAGAGAGCTGCCATAATATCAGTTTGGCTCATGGCGCCGCCGATATGAGCGCCGCCGCAAAGATACGTCACCTCCACGATTTGCTCTCGGATACGTCTGGCGACATCCTTTAATTTCTTGATATCATCCGGTTTCAGACTCATTGTCCATACCTCGTTTTCTGGTTTACATTTAATAAAAAATTAAACTTGAGCCAAAAGAGTATAACGTCAAAATTATTGGAAAATCCACAAAAATTTTCAAGATAGTCCAAATTTTGAATTAAATAGTATACTTTAAAGAAATTGAATTTCCCGGCAAATTTTCATATGAAAACTTCCTGAAAATGATCTTTAATTTTTGCTCGAATATAGTGGATAAATAAACCCGAGGAGTAATGCCCTGTTGGTAATATAATTCTTTTTGGCTTGTGGGCGGCTTTGTACCACTGGTCGGCCAGGTCAAAAGGCACAACCATGTCAAAGCGTGGGCTGATATGAAGGATTTTTGCCGGGTCCAGGTTGGGCGCGTAATGTAGCGGATCCACATCCCAAAGCATCTTTTGCGCCGCTTCCAGAAACTCCTTATCGTCCCATCCGAACCGTTCCTGGATAGCCAACCTGAAATCCACCACTTCCCCTTCTTTTGTTCTTAGAAGTAGTTCAGGAAGGTTCCCGCCGTTTAAGGCGAATACACCTGCTTTGATTCTGGCATCCACGGCCATGATGAGACTGGATATGAATCCCCCCATTGAGATGCCGAGTATCCCCAGCTTATCCGGGTCGATTTCCGGTTGAGCAAGCCACCAGTCAATCCCTCTCCTGACATCCACAACTGTGCGATGCAGTACGTTCAATGTTCTGTCAATGCCTTGATCGGGGTTGAAAACAGCATCTTTTCTTTCGAAAAACAGGACGTTAAAGCCCTTATCCGCCAGGTATTCAAAGACCAATCTGGAAGGACCGTAGTCTCCTCCTAAAATTGGGAGTTGAACAATATTCCCAATGGGGTTTGAATCCCGCTGCCTGTAATACCAGGCTTTGACAACTTTGTTTTTCTCGTCATCCTGGTAATATGATGGGAAAGTAACGTAGATTATATCGTAAAATTTCCCCTTTTCCAAAACCGCCGCGTGGGCTTTTATGGGTAACTTTTTATAACCGAATACTCTTTCGCCGTCAATTTTGTTCATAACTTTATCATCATCATTCGAATCGTATAGTTGGGTCGCGCAACCTGATAAAAGAATCAATATGATTATCCATATGGGTATTGCCGATTTAAAGATTTTCATGATCATACTTTTTTTCTTTTAGAGCGATTGCCTCAATTTCCACCAGAAGCTCGGGTCTGCAGAGCTTTGCCTCTATGCAGCAACTGGCCGGATAATCATCGATACCGACTTTTTTGAAAAACAGAAGGCGCTCCCGGCATAAAGCCTCGTAGTCTCTTTCAATGTTTTTCAAATAGATTCTCGTATAAACAATGTCATGCCAGTTCATATTTTCGCTTTTCAGAAGGGCTGAAATATTAGCAAAGGTTCTTTTGGCTTGAGCCGCGAGATCGCCTTTATGAACTGACTTGCCCTTTTCATTAACGCTTGCCGTTCCGGAGATAAGCAGGACATTATAACCGCCAAACTCAAGGATCGTTCCTCTGGAGAAAGGCGCGGGTTTTTCATAATCATATGCTTCATTTAACATGTGTGCGATGTGCATGGATCTTTTTTTCACTCTTTGCCGACCCTATTCAAAATGGTTTTACATGAAAACCGGCTTCAATGTGACATTATCACAACCGGCAATGACTGTTCAATGACTTGGGAATAAAAATCCAAAACAATCCATGGAGCCAATTGACCCAGGGGGAGTTATGGAATATTATCCGACCTTAAGGAGGAAAATATTGATGAACTATATTACTAAAGAAAAAGGTTATAATTTCTGGATTGAGAGAGAGATTCTTTTTAGAGATATTGACGCTCTTGGGCATATGAATAATGTTACGGCCATCTATTATTATGAGGATGTAAGAGTAGCCTATTATAAAAAACTGGCTGAAATGCTCAAAACCGATCATGACAATACGATTCTGGCAAGAGTTGAATGCGACTATCTGGGGCAGGCTTTTATGGGCGAAACCGTTATTGTTGCCATGAAGGTGTGCAGATTGGGGAAAAAGAGCGTCACATATGAACACCTTATATCAGAGAAGGAATCATCCAGAATTATCTGCACCGGCAAAAGTGTTTCGGTCTGTTATGAATATGCCAACCAACAGACATGCGTTGTGCCTCAACATTTTCTTCTTGGACTTCAGAAGATGGAGAAGAGGGAACTCATTTTTCAAGACCAATGATAACCCGCATTATTCATGAGGGATCGTAACGAGCCGATTAAGTCGCTGTAAAGTCTAGGAAGACCTTTCGATATTCCGCAGACGTACTCATGCAGTACGTTGAGGACGGATCGAAAGGAATGACGCCGAATTTACAGATGAATCGGGGGGCGTAGTAGATTCATCATGAATAATCCGGGCTAAAGGGAGTTTCCGTGAAAGATATGGTCAATATTAGAAGTGCTCTTTCTTTGACGCCCAATCCTGTGGCTGTGCTTGGATGCAATGATGGAAAAGAGAAAAATGCCATGATCGCCTCCTGGATCACCCAGGTTTCCTTTGATCCTCCACAAATCTTGGTGGCCGTTCATCCAGCCAGACGCACCCACAAAATCATTGAAAACTCAAAAGCCTTTACCATCAATCTGTTAGCCCAAGGGCAGGAGGGAAGGATTGGGAGATTTAAACTCAAAGGCAAAATGAGGCAAGAGAAATTTAACGGTCTCGAAATAAAAATGGACGATAACAATCAACCATATTTGCCTGACAGCGCGGCGGTTCTTCTTTGTAAACTGGTTAATGTTTTTAAAGCCGGAGACCATACTTTATTTGTTGGAGAAGTTGTAGGTGGATTCGAAACAGGCGCGGCGCCGCTAACCACAACGTCAATGGGAATAAGCTATTCAGGGCAAAAATAACCCTATCCCCCGCTCCTTAAAACTCTCTTGTCGCCCACCCTTAAAGTTACCTTTATTGAATCGAAATATTCCAAAAGAGGAATGGAGTATTTTCTGCTCACTTTTGAGATTCCCTTAAATCCTTGCGCGTCAATCTCCTTTTTTTGCGCGAGATGTTCCTTTAGTTTAACTAGTAGATCATCAAGGGCGCCCTTGTCATAATAAAGATTTTCTGAAATCCTTACGATCTTCCTTTCTCTCTGCAGGACATCGAGAACCTTTCTTGTGATGTTTTTGTCACCGCCCTGAAGTTCGATAAGCTGCTTTAATGTAGGGGGCATGTATTCTCCGTCAATTATAGCGCCAAGAAGTCGCAATCCAAATTTCTCGAAATCACCTTTTAGCGACCCTTTATGGCCGGCAAGGGCAACCAGGTCGCCGGCTTTTTTTAAAATCTTCTCCTTTTCCAGCTTGCTGATAATCTTATTAAGAAGTTTCAATTCAATCCCATAGTTTATCTTACCCGCGAGTTCCTTTCGAGAGGCGCCTTCAAGGGTTGGGCTTTTGATGTGAAAATCCTTCAGGAAATTTATTAACTCTTCTTTGAGGGATGTGAAAACCTTTGTGGATATGGCTTTATCATTGTCTGTGTCATATCTTAGAATTCGCCCTTTATTTAACAGGTCCCTGTAAACAGGAAGGAGTTGTTTCCCGGTTGCGCCAAGTAATGATGGAAGAGTGGAAAATGGAAGTCCGGATTTTCCCGAGCTTTCGAAAATGAGAAGGACTTTTTGATCAATATTTCCGGATTCAAGAATTTCAAGGTCTCTAATAGCGTTTTCAAAAGGGCGCCTTTTGTGTTTTTTCGGAGAAGGATGAAGAACTACTCCACCACCAAGAGTGATTACAGGCGAATAAGATCGAATAACAAACCTGTCCCCAGGGACTAAAACCGTGGGCTTTTCAAGTCTGATCTGTACAAAGCCACTTTCCCCCGGTTCAATGGTCTGATCAGAAAGAGGAATAATTCTTCCTAGAATCTCCGCGGTGTGATGAAGGAACCGTATCCGCTGACGATGAACAAGGGGCTTTTTCGCGGAATTCAAATATTCGATTCGCGCGTCAAGTAGATATGTGGATATAAAACTGTCCTGAAAAACCAGAACCTCTCCTCTGTTTACAAGACTTTTATCCAATCCCTGATAGTTCTCAGCGGTTCTAAGCCCCGCTCCTGTTTTCTCCGTTGTTTTTCCGTGGACCTGTAAGCCTCTGACCCTTGAGGTGATTTTTGAGGGAAGTATCTCGACGGTCTGCCCTACAGAAACCGAACCGCCCACACAGGTTCCGGTAATAACAGTGCCGAATCCCTTGATGGTGAACACTCTGTCTATGGGTAGTCTAAAAAGATCGGCGGCTGCCTTGTCCTTTATGTTTTTTGCCAAAGATTCAATAGCGACAAGGATTTCTTCTTTGCCTTGACCAGTGGTTGATGAGACAGGAACGATGGGCGCGTTTTCAAGAAAGGTTCCCTTTAGATATTCCTCCAGATCATCAGTCACAAGGGAAAGCCACTCCGGGTCAACCATATCCGTTTTAGTCAGGGCGACAAGACCATGTTCAATATTAAGCATTCTACAGATATCAAAATGCTCTCTGGTCTGGGGCATAACTCCTTCATCCGCGGCAATAACAAGGCAGACAAAATCGATTCCACCGGCTCCGGCAACCATGGTTCTCACGAATTTTTCATGACCCGGCACATCGACTATCCCGATATGAAGATCGTTGGGAAAATCGAGCCACGCAAAACCGAGTTCAATGGTTATGCCTCTCTTTTTTTCTTCTTTTAATCTGTCTGTATTAATGCCTGTGAGAGTTTTTACCAGGGAAGTTTTTCCATGATCTATATGCCCGGCCGTGCCCATGACCAGTTGTTTCATCAACCTAACCTCTAATTTTCATGGTCAAGAACCACTTTTATGGCTTTGGTGTTTTTTTTGGAAAGAAAAGTTTTAATGGCTTTTTTAAATTCATCCATGGGAAATCTGTGAGTAAGAATATCCGTATATGGAAATTCATTTTTAGATAGAACATCGACAGCCATCTCAAAGGAGTTGGCGCCGGGCTTCTCAGTGCCGTGGCAATTGATTCCGTATACAGTTATCTCCTGGTTCCATATTGGAGTATAATCGATTTTGCCGGGCATGAAATTGATGCCCACAATCACAAGAGCGCCTCTGCCTTTTGTCCATCGCAGGGCGTTGTTAATAGTTTTATCATTTCCAACAGTGTCATAGATCACATCGTAACCGCCAATTAATATCTTATTCCCAAAGTGCCCGGTAATAGCTCTTCCGCCGGTTTTTTTGGCGATTTGTTCATAAATATTTTCTTCATTTTGCCAGACATGATCGGCGCCAAGCTTTTTCGCGGCTCGGGCTTGAAATTCATGACGAGCAAGGCAATGGAGCCGGGCTTCTTTACAAAGGGACTTTGCCATGGCCACGGTGAGCAGTCCAATAGCGCCGGCGCCTATTACAAGAATATTCTCTTGTGGCTTTGGCGGTCTTTTTAACACTCCGTGAAGACTGCTTGCGGACGGCTCAATTAGAAGAGCCTGGTCGTCGGTAAAGTTGTCGGGCACTTTGAACGGCTGAGTCTTGTGCATAACCATGTAAGGTGAAAAACCACCGCCGATATTAAGCTCTACAGGCTCTTTTAATCCAATGTTTTCGCAGAGCATGTAAGCGCCCTCCTTACATTGAGGGCAGGGCGGGTCCATCTCCATCTGATAACAAGATGGCCAGTCAATCCGCATAACCACCCTGTCGCCAATGGAAAAGTCCTCGACATTATTTCCAACTTCAACGATCCGGCCAACAAGTTCATGACCCAGAAATTTTCGTTTTATTCCAGGAATGGCCGCGGGGAAACACTTTGGGTCCATCTCCATAAAGATCAGGTGAATATCAGTGCCGCAAATGCCGCAGCTCATATTTTTTACTTTTACCCAATTTCGGTCCGGGAGTTTCGGCTCCTCCACGTCACAATATGATATTGGTGAAAATGATCCCAGGGCCGCGTTTTTATTAAAAAGGGATGTTATTTTCAGAGTGATGATTTTAAAAAAGTCGTTGTCAAAGTAGAGGGCTTTCACCTGGCGCCTTTCTGTTTAATATCGTGCTTGACCACGTTGCCCACAGCGGAAATTATCTGATCCGCCTGGGATTCGGTAATGTTCAAAGGAGGTCTGAGTAGAACAGTGTTTTTCGCGATATCACCAGGCTTTACAAAAAGACCCCGGGCGGCCAGTTTTCTGGTGAATGTTTTCGCCCTGACTGGATTTTTTAACTCCATGGCTAAAAGAAGACCCTGGCCTGTTACAGCATGAAAAGCCCAGGAATAGGTTTTTGAAAGATCGCCAAGAGCGAGCTTAAGCTTTTTTCCAAGAGTGTTGGCGTTTTTCCACAGAACTTCGTTCTCATATATTTCAAGAGTTTTAAGAGCGACTTTGCACCCAAGGTCCGAACCTCCGAAAGTTGAAAGATGAATCATGGGATGATTGTTTAGAAATGAATTCATCCTCTTTGAGATAACTGTCGCCGCGATTGGAAAAACCCCGCCGCCAAGTGATTCTCCGACGATAACCGCGTCCGGGAAAATATCGAGATGTTCATAAGCAAAGGGCTTGCCTGACCTGCCAAAAGCGGTCTGGGTTTCGTCAACAATAATCAGGGCGCCGGTCTCCCTGCATTTTCCTGTTATTGCTTTTAGGAAAACAGGTCCCGCCATCCGGCAACCGGCTTCAGCCTGGATCGGCTCAATCATCACAGCCGCTGTTTTGTCGTCAATGATGCTTTTAGCCGCCTCAGTGTCGCCAAAAGGTATGATTTCGGTTTCCGGCATCAGAGGAGAAAAGAGGTCTTTGTCATCCCTGGTTGATAATGACAGGGCAAAGCCGGTTTGTCCTGACCAGCTCCCTTCGATTGAGACAATTTTCGGCTTTTCCGTATATCCCCGGGCGATTTTACATGCCGCGTCAAATGCCTCGCCTCTCATTACCGAAAAGATGGATACCTCCAGGTCGCCGGGCATAAAAGTGGCGAGTTTTCGCGCCAGATCGCCTTTTTCTTTTGAGATCATGGGAAAGTTACCCTGGTCAACATCCCTGGCGTAGCCTTTTAACCTTTGAATCAGCTTTATATGTTTCCTACCCAGGTTGAAAATGCCGAAAGCGCAAACGCAATCAAGATATTCGGCGTCTTTCTGATCTTGAAAAAAGGCACCTTCCATTTCAGTTTCAATAAAATCATGACCGAGATTTTTCAGATTTTCCAAATGAGACGCGCAAATATATTTTCCATAGTCGTTAAACAGCTCTTTTTTTGACCGAGGTTTAATCATTTTCGGCCTCCTTTAAAGGGGCGAGCCAGAGCCGCGAAAAAATCCTCAAAGCTTCTTAAAATTCCAAAGAGAGAGGTTTGAACTTTTTCGCTGTTCAGCATTCGCAGTAAGGGCGGGAACTTCACGGCGATAAGAGCAAAGGGCAAAATGCGTTTCATTATTTTAACCGCCTTTTGGATGGCAAGGATTATCTGGTCCATCTGCTTTTCCGTAACCACAATGGGCGCCATGAATCTCATCACCTGGGGCGCGTTGCCTGAATAGGCCGCGAAGATGCCGTTTTGAGCCAGGGCGTCCGACATCATTGGTCCCATAAATTCATGAATGTATTCGATCCCCACCATAAGCCCTATGCCTCTTACCTCCTTTATAATTTTTGGATTCTCTTTCGCCAGTTCTAAAAGAGCGGACTTGAGCTTTGCGCCCATTTTTTCCGAATTTTCGCAGAGGTTATTTTTTTCAATAAAATCAATCACTGAAAGAGAGACAAGGCACCCGATATCGGAACCCCCCACAGAGGAGATGTGAAAATCGGGATTTGCCTCAACAAAATCAACTAACTCTTTTGTGTCCTTATATATAAAGGCCGCGTTTGGGAATATGGCGCCTCCCATGGATTTCGCGAGGGTGAGAATGTCCGGCACAACCCCGGAGTGCTCACAGGCGAACATTTTTCCGGTTCTGCCAAATCCCGTTTGTATCTCATCAAAAATCAGGATTATGCCCAGGTCATCGCACAGGTCGCGCAGACCCTGAAGATAAGACCGGCTTCCCACAAATATTCCGGCCTCGCCCTGAACCGGTTCTATAATTATGGCGGCGGTCCCTTTTGAGGCGATCTTTTTTACAGCCTCAAGATCATTAAAAGGCACAAATTCAAATTCCGGAACCAGGGGTTCAAAATATTTCCGGTAATGTTCTTTGCCGTTGGCCGAAAGGGCGAATCCGGTATGCCCGTGATATGCCTTGATGGTGGAGATTATCTGTTTTCTCTTTGTAGCGCCTCTGGCCAGTTTTATCGCCCCTTCTATGGCGTCGCCGCCACCGGCTGAAAATGCGACTCTGCTCAAATCTCCAGGGGCGATGGAGACTAGCTTTTTCGCCAACTCCACCTTTGGGGCCGAAACCATGCCTGTGGTGCCCAGGTCACCTCTATCAGCGGCGAAATCCAGAGCTTTCAGAATATGGTCGTTGTGACGACCTACATTGAAAGAGCCGGCGGAACTGAAACAATCCACAAATTTCCGCCCGGAAGAGGGATCAACAAAATAGATGCCATCTCTTTCAAATTCAAGAACGTCCAGGTGCCCTGCTTTTAAATATTTTACCTGCCCTGTATTGATATGCCTCGCGAAAATTCTTTCGATGGCTCGTTTCTCTTTCCGGCTTATCAGAGCATTTATCTTTTTTTTACCTGTAGTGTTTTTCTTCTTTTTATCCATTTCCCATCCTAAAAAATTCTCTTGCTTGAATCATCATAAATTAAATGTGACAAAACCCTCTCTATTATGACATATGAACTGATGCTTAAACAAAAAAAAGTGTTTGTCAAAATCTAAAGTGAATTATTGATAACAACGACAATTTTCCTTTGCTAAAAAGATGAAAGATATTGTTGTCCTGCCAAAGGAAAAATCTCTTTCTTGACTTTAAAGTTTACTGTAATACACTTGCGCCTTGTCACCACAATTGAATCCGGCCATGGATTCCGTTTTTATTGAAAAACACGAAATTTACAAGGAGAGACTTATGGCAGCGAGAAAAGTGATTATCGCCGGTGCGGGTGGACGGGATTTTCATAATTTCAATACTTATTTCAGAGACAACGACCGGTATGAGGTAGTGGCTTTTACCGCGACTCAGATACCTAATATTGACGACCGAAAATATCCCGGGGAGCTTTCAGGCAGGCTTTACCCGGACGGTATAAAAATTCATCCGGAAGAAGAGCTTTTGAGTTTGATAGAAGAATTCGATGTTGATGAGGTTGTTCTTTCTTATTCCGATATATCTCACCAGTACGCCATGGATTTCGCCTCCAAAGTCATAGCCGCGGGTGCGGATTTTAAGTTGATGGGCGCCAAAGAGACCATGATAAAGTCAACAAAGCCCGTGGTTTCGGTTTGCGCCATTCGCACCGGATGTGGAAAGAGCCAGACCACTAGAGCCGTCTGCGATATATTGAACAAAGCCGGTAAGAAAGTTGTGGCAATT
>CAYSHR010000065.1:0-11288 GCA_964430795.1 uncultured bacterium | reverse complement strand
CAGAAATCCGAAAACCGCCAAATCGCTAAAATCAAAGCAAACATATATCATTCTGATGGCAGATCAGCTCAGATATCCCTGGACATGGTGCAATCAAACGCGGACCCTTATAGATTTGTAAGAAGCTTTATGGGCAATGAAGTTTGCGAAGAAGGAACATGCAAATACTTTTTCAAGGTAGTGGCCACCCATGCCACTGGTTGTGTGAAAACTTTCAATTCCTCGGTTTTTGTGGTGGAAACAAGCACAATTGCCGATGATGACGACTCTACAGACGATGATGACTCAAAGGATTAAAGGGGATATTTGTATAAACTGTATTGACGCCATGCCGGATGGATAGATGGATTTAAAAGAATATATCAAGGTAAAAAACGTTATTGTCAACGAAGCTTTAAAAAAATATCTTGCCTATGGCTCCGGCCATTTCGATACTTTGTTTGGCTCCATGTCTTATAGTGTTTTTGCCGGTGGAAAAAGAGTGCGTCCCGTACTTTGCCTGGCTGCCTGTGAGGTGGTGGGCGGGGACATCAAGGAGGCTCTTCCTTTTGCGTGCGCTCTTGAAATGATGCACACTTATTCACTTATACATGATGACCTGCCTTGCATGGATGATGATGATTTGCGTCGAGGCAAGGCTACAAATCACAAGATTTATGGAGAAGCTCAGGCGTTGCTTGCGGGAAACTCCCTTCTTACGTTGGCTTACCAGATATGTCTCGAGGCCGCCCAAAATGGACAAATCCCCATGGAAGTCGCCATCAATGCTCTTCTGGATATCTCAAAAGCCATAGGCGTTGTCGGAGTTATTGGAGGGCAGAGCCTGGATTTGTTGTGGGAGAATAAAACTCTACCTGTCAAGGATGTTGAAACTGTTTGCGTTCACAAAACCGCTTCACTGATAGTTACTTCCGTTCGCAGCGGCGCCATGGCGGGTAACGCGAATGATAATGCCCTTGCCGCACTGACAAAATATGGAGACGCCATCGGTCTTGCTTTTCAGGTGGCTGACGACATTTTAAATGTAATCGGTGACGCGAAAAAGCTTGGAAAGAATATCGGTACGGATAAGGAGAGGGGTAAAACTACATTTGTTGATGCCCTTGGCCTTAGCCAGGCGCAAAGGAAAAACCAGGAACTTCTTGATCAATCTCTGGAGGCTCTTTCCATTTTTGGGAATGAGGCTTGGATGCTAAGGGATATCGCCCGCTATATCGTAGAGAGAGATCATTGATTGTTATCATCTGAAACTCTTTTCTAATCGTTCAGTTACAAGGGGCTTTTTGGAAAAGGGGGGAGATGTACTTGTTACGTGTACCCCGATCTCAAACCCTGCCACCTTGCTCCCTTGTCACTGAACGATTACACTTTTCTTGATAAATATCTTGCAATTCAAATATCAGTTTTCTGAGACTTTATATAATTTCTGAAATGAATTTTCTAAAAATCTCCCTCAAAGATTGAGTGAAATTTCCAACAACATCCATAAATGTCTGAAAAATAAATAAAACATCGGCAAGAGAAAAAGATGGCATTATGTTTGCTTTATTAATGCGAAGCAAACAACAACAAAGTTGATAATCGCAGCAAGGCGATATCTCCTCTCCCGCGATGTCGAGTCATGCCCCGGTCGACATCGCGTTTTTTTATTTTTGAATGCAAATGTGAAAATTCCATTCTTAATTTTCCTAATACATAAGTAATCGTTCAGTTACAAGGGGGCTTTTGGGAAAAGCGGGGACATGTACTTGTTACGCGTCCCCAGGTTTTCCTGCCACCTTGCTCCCTTGTCACTGAACGATTATATACATAAATCAACTTGCAATAATAAATTCTACACGGTATTTTAAATTTGCGGAGGAAATATTGATGTAATTGGGAGGTATAAATGTGGAGGTTCATTTCTCTTCTGGTGGTATTTGCATTGATTCTGACTCAAAGCGCATTTGCCGCAAAGCAGGACACTTCAGGCTGGGCGGATATCACCGGTGATTATCAAGGGCATGCCACGGTGAGAGGGACTTCCGGGGACTCCCTGTTTACAAAGGTTCTGATTAACATTAGAAAAGGGAAAGGAAAGTTTTACATTATCGAGATGGCTTACTTTACAGATAAAATCGCGAAATTCACAAAATGCGCCAGGATTGGTGAAAACAGAATATCAATTCAGGATAATGTTATTGTAGAAAACAGAGTTTTTAAAATTCACGGCAGTTTGAGATCTAAAGATGGAAAAGTTTTTGAAGGCAAACTTCGCTATGAAAGAATGTTCGAAGATGGGCGCAGCCAAGTTTATCGAGAATTCCGCCTCTCAAATATTAAGAAAATTGTCAAATAAACCTAGTTGGCATAAAAAAAGGGAGCGAACATCCGCCCCCCTTTCTTACTTCGTTTTCATTCTAAATTTCTAAATTACTTGTTAAGAAATACTTCATTGGTAATGACCCTGAAATCAGGTCTCTCACCTAGAATTGTAATATCCGCTCTGCGAAAGGCGGGATTTTTCCCACTTCCCTTAACCGTTCCTTTTCCAACCATCTCTCTCATGGCGTCGGATTCACCCATTGGTCTAAGGAATATCCTGCTTGCCTTGACTCCGTTTTGAATCAGATAGTAGCGGACTACCTTTGCCCTGCGTATTGTCAAAAGCCGGTTGTCCTCCACCGTGCCCGGAAGATCGGCGTGAGTTTCAACAAGGACATAAAACTTATGGCTGTCCTGGAATTTAGCAATGGCTTTCGAGGCCAGAGAAAGGCGCTTGGCTTCATTAGGCACAAGGACATTCTGGTTGAAGGGAAAATGGATCGTCTCTTTAAAATCAGCCAATTCCGCTGGAAGCCCTAGGTTTGTGCCGCTATCAGGTTGCTTAGCCAATAGAGCGCAATCAAGAGCTTCCTGCCCCAATATCTTGGCTTCATTTGCAGACTCAACAGCAGCGTCCTGGTTATTATCCTCAAAGAGTAGTTGAGCCTGTTTCAGCTTTAATTCAGCATTTGAATATTCATCCGGACAAAGATCTGCCGCACCCTCGGCAGTCGCGGCGTCAACTGCTTCCTGAGCCGCCACAATCTCCGGTAGGATTGTCTTCTCGCATCCTGCTGAAAAAAGAATAGTCAGACCTAGCCCAATCACCAAAACCAAAGTCGTATGCCCTTTGAACATAATTCCCTCCTGGGAAGTTTCAAGGTTATCAGCCCACTGAAATAGTTACCGATATAATAATTTAAAAGTACAAATAATCTCAAGTACTTTTTTAGTTTTTATCACTTATCCGTACGAATTATCATCAAAATGGAGTATTTTCTCTAATTTTCACCTCCACAGTCACGAGCATCGTTGGAAAACCGGAGAGATTCAAAAGCCTCAGTTTTCGCTCTTTCGTAATTTTTGGCTTCCAGCGCGACTTTCGCTTCGGACAAATGAGTCTCCGCTGATTGAATCATTTCAAGGCAATCAGGAGAAGTTGCTTCTCCTTTAGCTCTGGATATGGCCATTTCAGCGGCTTGGATTGTTTCCCAGGGAGCACTGGAACAACCATGACACAAGAGAAAAACCATGAATGCCATAATGGGGAATATAAATTGCTTTTTCATAATATTACTTTTGCTACTTAATCATCTTAAGCTTCGCCTTTGCGGTTTTTGCTTCTTCAGTTCCAGGATAATCGGCTATCACTTTCTCAAAAAACAGCCTGGCGTCAGCAGAACTTCCCAACTCTAAAAAGGCAAAACCCAGGTAGAGAAAAGCCTTAGGTACAAGTTTCGAGCTTGGATATTTCGACGTTAATTTGTCATATTCCAAGATGGCGTTCTCGTAATCCTGCTGCTTGAAAAAGCACTCGGCAAGATTGAATTGAGCCTTTGAAGCGAGTTTGTGTTTTGGGTAAAGCTTCAGGAATTGTCTAAAATTCGCTTTTGCTTTTTCAATATTGCCTGACTTAAAAGCATTATAAGCTTCTTTATAAAGAGCCTCAGGAGATTGTTTTGTCGAAGTTGAAGTCAATCCCAATGATCCTGGAACATTGGTACTAATGGGTTTCTGCCCTTTGATTCCCAGTTTTCCTTCCATTGTCTTCATTCTCTTATCAACAACGGAAAGCTGGGCGCCGACAAAATTCTTGAGTTCCTTGGACTCTTTGGCATATTTTCTTGAATCGAAACCAGCCTGCTCGAAATTGCCCCTGAGAGTCGCCACCTCATGTTGAAGGTTATCAACAGCGAGATATGCCTCGGCGGACTTTTCCGAGACTCCCTGGAATTGCTGTTCAACATTGTTCTGCCTTTCCTCCAATCTAGCCAGGCGAGCTTTAAGTTCCGCGATCTCAGTCTGGTTCTGAGTTGTCTTCTGAGTGACGATACAACCTGAAAGAAGTATGGATATTAAAAGCAAGAATGTAATAATCAGTGGGGTTCTTTTCATTTTCATTCCTTTAGCCGATAAAATTCTGATATAGGCAACCAATGCCAACGCCATTATAGGAATATTTTCTTAAAGAGGCAAAAGAAAATAAAAAGCCCTATCCCCTTTGTTCAAGGGGACAGGGCAATCATTACTGTGTCATCAAAGATGTATCAGGTGGATTATTTACCTTTGCCTGATTTATCAATGAAAGAGGCGCGGCGGTTTTTAGCCCACGCGGCTTCGTTATGACCGGGATCCACAGGCATATCTTCGCCTCTACTGATGGCGTTAAGTTTACCAGCGGCCACACCCTGGGAGATCAGATAATTTCTGACGCTCTTGGCGCGACGCTCACCCAAAGCCCGGTTGTATTCTGAGGTGCCCCGCTCATCGCAGTGACCTTCGATAATCATTGTCTTATTGCCTTCTTTGATCAGCTTGGCTGATTTGTTCAGCTTGGCAAGGTCCATTTTGCGGATGTTGTAACGATTAAAGTCAAAGTGAACCGCCGGAAGCTTAAGCTTTGCGGACGGCGCGGGAGTGGCAGGCGGCGGAGTGGGAGGAGGAGTCGGTGTTGGGCAGCCTTTTGCCACATTAGCCAAAATAATGGTGTCTTTGGCAAGAACCTTGGCTTTTTCATAATCTTTGTCAACATCAGCAGCCTGTTTGGCCTCGGTCAGTTTTGCCTCAGCGGCGGCATACTTGTCAGGGCAGTTATTCGGGGCCCCGGCTTGCTTGGCTTCATCGACAGCCTGCTGTGCGGCGTCAAGTTCTTCCTGAGGGTATTTTGCGCACCCGGAGAACATAAGCAACAAAGCAATCATGACTGTCAGAAGCAATAAGGTCTTGTTCATCTTGTCACCTCTTTCAAGTTAACTGAAATACATCTAATAAACCGAAAAGGCAAAAACCCTTCCGAAACTACGCCCAAATCAATTTCAATTTATCCAACCGCTGCCCGCTTGAACGAACAGTGGGATTTTCATCAATTATTCAAAGTGACTGATAATCACTTGTAAAACTCGTTACCGAGTCATTTATCAAAATGTTGTGAAAAAACTTATTTCAAGAATCATAATTGCTTGAAAAATGGAAGTCAAGAAAAGAAACGTATTTTTTCAACTTCTTTTCTCAGCAACCTTTCAATACATCCCATTCATAAGATCAATATAACAAAAAAGATTAACGATTACGAGTAGATTTCAATAGTCTGGGAGACCATGACGGGCTCTTGTCATTACCCTTGCCTGAGGTCAATCTTTTTGTATAACTTCCGTCTGTATTTGTTATAAACAGCCCAAAACTACCTCTACTTCTTGTAGAACTGTAAATAATATGCCTTCCGTCAGGGGAAAAATTGGGATATTCGTTCCTGCCTCCAAGTCCATCTGTCAATTTTATTACGTCGCCGCCGCCATTGGGGCGGGTCAGCATCAAGTCAAAAGTTCCCGATTCTCTGGCGGCATATGCTATCCACTCATTGGTTGGGGACCAGGCTGGAGATTGATTGTAAGAACCAATATAAGTCACCCTTTCGGTTTCAGTGCCATCGGTATTCATCCTGAAAACGTGAGGGCTGCCGGACTTATCGGAAACATAAAGAAGCTTCTTTCCATCAGGAGACCATTCAGGCCATATCTCAATTACCCAACTAACAGTCAGTCTTGTCGGGGTGCCTCCTCTTGGACTTACGGTGTAAATTTCAGCGTTGCCGTCCTTGCTCAGGCAGACAGCGATTTTCGATCCGGAAGGTGAGAATTTTGGCGTCAGAACTATTCCAGGCCATTTACCAACGAGCTTTACTTTCCTTGTCTTTACATCCAATAGATAGAGGCCGTCTCCGTCGTCGTCCTGGGCGGAAAAGACGATTTTTCTTCCATCAGGAGACCAATCAGGGCTCATAGTCTGTATTCCAAGGTTGGTCATTCGGATATTATTGCTGCCGTCAAGATCCATTATATGGATTTCCTGCTTGCTGTTGGGACCGGAGCAATAGGCTATTCTAGTTCCAAAAATTCCTTCGGTGCCTGTCAATGAATAGGCGATTTCATTAGCGAAACGATGCACGGCTTTACGCCAGTTCTTGTAGTTTTCCGTTACTTCAAACCCTATCTCAAGGCTCTTGTTCGATACGTTGTACATTCTGCACGTTAGTTTTATTTTTGACCCTGATATATCAAATCCCACCTTAAAAAGATATACCGCGTGAATGAGCCTCCATGGATAGAAATAAAACTCACCTATTTTTATTACCGAAGTAGACGGGTCTTCAAGGTAAACCGCACGGTCGATTACCTCAAGGTAGCCAGTTAGGTTAATGTCGTCTTTAAGCAGGTCAGCCATTTTCCTGGAGAGGTTGTCCGGGTCTTTTCCCGTACCCAGGTTGAGGAACAGGGGAACAGCGACGGAAGTTTTGCGGATACCGCTTCCGTTACCGGTTGGGTTTACAGTTATGGAGAGGTCCGTGTCGTTTGTATTCGAGTCATCTTCAATTACAAGACCCAAAACAATGGGAATAAATAGAATAATGATCAAACTCAAAGGAATAAATGGCGAATGCCTATTTGGATTTTTCCAGGTATTTTCTTTCATCTAGCGTCCAATCTTAAAAATGTATCTCCAGGCAATAAGTTTGACCGGAGGATTATATGGCTATTTTCTTAAAAAAACAATGAAGGTTTATTTTCTTAGTGGATCGAAAGTAATCACCATGCCCTGTGCTTGTAGCCTTTTCTGAATCAGCAAAGGAGGAGGGGGAACCGTACCTACGGCTGATATGGCCGCTGTGGCCGATCTATCCAGGTGAGGCAGCCCGGAAGATCTGATTACATAATGGGAGACAATAGCCCCATTTGGGCCGATTTTGATTTTACACCTTACTTTGTTTGCCCTTTCAGCGGGGCTCAATCCAGGAGGCAATCTCCATGCGGCCTCAAGCTTTCTTTTTACTCTGGCCAGGTAAATGCTAAAGACATGTCCACCACTTGATTTGCCTGGACCTCCACCTCCTTCTTTTGCCTCCTTCAATTTTCTGATTTTTTCCAGGGCTTCGGATCGTCGTCTTTCCTTATAATTAAGTCTCTTGGATTTTATTTTCGGCGCTCTTTTGTTTAGCGCCATTTTACCAAGTTCTTTCTCCTTGGTTTTCCAGGGAATGGTGTGGTCGGGCGCTCTGGCGGCTGAAACTGTTTTCGTAGGCGCCTGAGTACCAATTTTCGGTCCCTTTGGAAGATTGTTAACTATTGTGTGAATTTGTATGATGTTTTCCACTGGAGGTTTTTCAAACATGGGCGGGACTATAAGGGACAATACGAAAAATATTACATGAGAGACAGCGCTGGCGGCTATCATTACGCCAAAGAGCCTATCAAAGGCATCAAGGCCGGCATATGTTTTTAATACTGCCGATGTCATTAGGGCGTTCCTTTATTTGGTTTTACCTTGCTCGGTAATAAGACCCAGTCTAAGGCCCCCGACTTTTTGAATTTCACCCATGACCTTGACTATCACTCCATAATCGGCATCTGTGTCGCCTTTTAAATAGATGTCTTTATTTAAACGCTCAACAAAAGCCTCTTTAATTTTTTCTTCCAGTTCATTAACCATTATGGGGTTTCTATCCTTACCGAGATATATTTTGCCATCTTTATCAACTGTCAGCACCACGTTTTTTTCTTTTTCCTCAACGATCTGAGAGGTGTCGGTTTTTGGGAGATTTACACTGATTCCTTCCTGGAGAAGGGGAGCCGTAACCATAAAAATTATTAATAGAACGAGCATAACATCAACCATGGGGGTCACGTTGATGTCACTCATCAGTTGCCTGTTTTCGCCTCCCGAACCCATTGCCATGGGCGTTCTCCTTATTTGTTCAGGACATGCCGTTCGAGAATATTCATGAATTCACTTTCAAAACTGTTAATGTCATTTTCAAGAATCCTGATTTTGTTGACAAAATAGTTATATGCCACAACTGCTGGAATAGCCGCGAAAAGCCCAAGGGCCGTAGCTACCAGAGCTTCTGAAATACCTCCGGCCACAGCGGCAAGCCCGGCTGTGCCTTTCTGCCTGATTCCCTGAAAAGAATTCATGATTCCCCAAACTGTACCGAACAGGCCGATAAAGGGCGATGTGTTGCCGCAAGTAGCCAGAAAAGGAACCGCTTTTTCGAGTTTCGTGATTTCAGTGGCTTTGGCTCTTTTTAGAGCTCTTTCAATATTCTCTTTGGCTGTCTCCGGATTTTTCATTGGAAGAGGATCGTGACTTCCTTCTGAAAAACCGGTTCCTTTTACCCTGAACCTCTGGAGTTCCATATATCCGGTTGAAAAAACTCCAACCAGGGGCGAATTAACAAGATGCTTGCTTGAATTATAAATATCTTCGAGTTGTCTTGATTCCCAGAAAATTTTCAGGAATATATCAGATTCTTTTTTGGCTCTTCTTAATAAAATGGCTTTAAGAAATATGATTGCCCAACTGATTATTGAGAAGACCAGCAGAATCACCATCACCATTTTAACCATAGGGCCGGCGTCCAAGACCAATTTGAAAATGGACATTTCATCCCCGTTGCTTGTAGTTACAGCCGGAGGGACGACTTTGGCGGCCTGGGCCAATAACGAGAAAAGGGGTATTTTTATCATTCACCCTGCCTTTGTATTGGAATCGAAAAATAATAAACCGCTTTTTCGGTTTAAAAATATGACACCTTAAAAACGAAAAAGTTCACCTTTATAAACCACATATTGTTGTACTAATAGAACAGCCGGAAAATTATGTCAACATCTTGGAAATGAAAATTACAAATGAAGTGTTATTTTTTTTCTTGCTCATAAGGTAGAAGGTTTCTGATATCATCGCAAATAACTATGCAATTCCTGCCGGATTGCTTGGCTTTGTAAAGAGCCTTGTCCGCGGCTTCTATCAATTCTTTTTGATATGCGGTATTTTCGGCGATATCGGCGATGCCAAATGTGGCGCTTATTGAGAAATTCTTGCCATATTCTCCTTCAAATACAATTTTCTTAAAATGTTTTCTGATTCTATTTAAGCTGACAGCGGCATGTTCAGCCAATGAGTGGGGGAATATGATACAGAATTCGTCACCTCCGTACCTGCATGAAATGTTCTCTGTTCTTAAGATGTTGTTTAATAATCTGCCGAAACGGGAAAGAACCATGTCTCCTTTTCTGTGCCCGTGAGTATCGTTGACGGCTTTAAAATAATCAAGATCGCAAATGCAAAGAGATAATGGGTAATTATATCTTTTTGAGCTTTGAATCTCCATCTCCAACCGTTCCATGAAATGGCGGCGGTTAAAAAGGCCGGTAAGGGGATCATGGACAGCCATCATCCTTAATTGTTCTTCTTTCTGTTTGCGAACGGTTATATCGGAAAAGGAACCGGCCAGTCTTATGGCGGCGCCCTGTTCATCCCAGGTTCCAAGCCCTCTTGCCAGAACCCATTTATAGGTGCCGTCCTTGTGTAAAATTCTATGTTCATTTCTAAAAAAATCGGTCTCTCTATTGATCTGGCGATGTAAGTTCTTTCTTACTTTTCCTCTGTCCTCTTTATGAACCCTGTTGAACCACTCTTCCGGATCATCGCCGATCTCATCCTCGGTCCATCCGATAATCTCCTTCCATCGGGAAGTAAAATAAAACTTGTTATCGGTTAATTTCCATATCCACAATCCATCATTGGCGCCTCTTGTCGCCAGTGCGTATCTCTGTTCACTTTCAATAAGACCGCGTTCGGTTTCAATTCTTCGTGAAAGAAAAACAGTTAGAAACCAGATAAATAAGATGATAATGGCCCTGTTAATGATTTCGAGTAAGTTGTCAGCCGAGCCCCAGGAAATAAATAAACCGATAACAACAAAGAAGCTTGTGAAAATCGCGATAAAATATAAAATCCTTACTTTTTTGCTCCATGACGCGAAAACAAGAATTCCAATGTATAAAACTCCTGTGGCAAGACCACTTGGTGAGAAAATATCAGTTAAAAAAATGCCGGCCAGAAGGAAAAAGGAAAGAATCGTTACATAGGTAGTTGATTCAGTCCGTCGTTTCACTTAATATATTCTTTCATTTAATTACAAAAATTTGCTATGTTTATTCTTATTGTTCCATGACAATACCATTTCAGGACAAATTTAGAAATAGCCTTTGCCGCAAATTAATTTTATGTGCTGAAGAATATGGGAATTAATGTTTTTTTTGGTTTTGACGTATTATGTTTTTATTTTTTTTGTCGAAAAGAGATAATATAGTGGAATTTATCTAGTTCCTGTCCTAAAACCCGGACAGGGCTGATTTTGGTTTCTAGACCAGGAATGAGTAATTTTTTACAAGGTCAAACAAATCAAAGATTTGCGCGGAGTCATACTTTTGTACGTCGAACAATCAAATCCGAAGATTGACGTCGAGATTGAGAAAAAGGACTGTTCCTGGACAGAAACTATCTGAACAGGTGAGTTGAAACCCAGAGTTGATTTAAGTATTTAGATTCTGAAAAGGAAATTAAAAAGAACTTTTATCTGGAGAAATGGTATGAAGAAATCGTATGTCGGTTTAATATGTACGATAATAATTCTTTTTTTGATTATGTTTTTCTGGTTTGGGTGCGAGGATCCCGAGGATGACAAGAACAAAAATGATGACGATAATGAAAAAGATCCTTTTCAGAAGAGCTATAATAACGCCCTTGAGGGATACGGTGCGGGCACAACCAGTTTTTCTTATTTAGATGGATACTGGAATTCATATGGAAGCATTCCCTCATCTCTTTTCCCAATTTACAGCCTGAGCTTCTTAAACAAGGACAGAGGTTTTGCCGCCGGGCAGAATGGCGTTGCCCGTTATACTGAAGGAATATGGTCGGATTTT
>CAYSHR010000064.1:0-11377 GCA_964430795.1 uncultured bacterium | reverse complement strand
AAAAAACTTTTTATCAGATTTATACTGATCTTTTTGCTTACCCTTTTGATCTCTTTTTTATTGTCTCCAAATCTTTCAGCGCCATTGGAAAGATATAAGGTCGGTCAATTTACCAATGACACCATCAGGGCGCCATATGATTTCTCTTTTGAAAACTCACTGGCTACTGAAAGAAACAGAAAGCATGCTTACAGGAACTCCCCTCCCATTGCCAACCTCGACACCAATTTGCAAAAGAAAACCAGCATCAAACTCCTAAACGCTTTTACGAAAATGAGAGAGATTTATTTAAAAGGCAAACAGATGGCGACCGTCCCAAAGGATGAACTTAGAAAACTGCCGAAATCGAAAAGAAATAATCGAAAAGAAGAAGCTCAAAAGGCGGCAAAAGAATTCACAAAAAAAGAGTTGGCCGACGCTTATCCCGGTTTTGAAGACATAATCGGCGTCTCTCTTGATAAATCACAAAAAAGCCTTCTGGAAAAAGAGAAGTTTCAGGACAAGTTTTACGTGGGGATCAAATTGCTTCTTGAAAGAGCCTATCAAACACCCATTACTCTTGATAGCGATGAGATATCAAGGGAGATGGCTGGAGTATCTCCGGAAAGAACCGGCAATCCCGGAAAATTGATGGTCAAGGAAATTGGGACGGATACGGTAAATATCGCGGGCGCTGATTATATCTTCAATGATATTAACGTTATCCAGAGAGAGCTTTCTGAAAAGGCGCCGGAGATACTAAAGAGCTTTGCTCCTGCAGTGATTGATCTGGTTTTGAAAATTACAAATGCCAACATAAAACCAAATCTGATTTTAAACAGAAGTGAAACCGACACCGGAAAAGAGGCAGCCGCCCAGGCTGTATTGCCGGTATATTTCAAGTTTCAGAAAAACCAGTTGATAATAGGTGAAGGGCAGGAAATCACCGAGGAAACCCTCCAGATATTTGAATACCTTAGCGCCAGGAAACGGCCAAAGAATTTCCTTAACAACCTTTTTGGTTATGGAATCTTTATTTACATGCTCATTATTCTTGGTTTCTGGATCGCGGACATAAACGAAAAAAGCTACATCATAAGCGACCATGATTTTATATTCATAGCCGCCAGCCTGGCCTTGACTGTTCTGTTTTTTAAAATATGGCAATTTATTATCGGAGGCGTAGTCGATCTAAAGCCTGAGATTCCCGGCATGGCTCTATTGCTTCTCTTTCCTATCGCCTCAGTGGCAATGCTCACTCGGTTCTTGTTGAACTTCCACGTGGCGCTGCTCCAATCGGCGGTGGTCTCCATTCTCCTTGGCATCGCTTCTGATCTGGGCCTCATGTTTACCACCTATTCCTTTATCATCGGCCTTGTTGGAGCTCACCTTGTTGGCGGCGCGACCCGTAGAGGACAAATTATAAAAGCCGGACTGATAACCGGAGTAGCTTCAGGCGCCGGAGCCCTTTGCCTTTTAATGCTTTCAGCTTCCCCTGTTGATATTGGCTTTCTGTATGTTATTCTTGGAGGGATATTAGGCGGACTGGCGGCCTCCTTCGCGGTCATTGCCTTAAGTCCTGTAGCGGAATGGGCTTTTGGCTATACAACAGACATTACATTGCTGGAATTGGCCAATTATGAACATCCTCTTCTAAAGCAGATAATGATAAAATCGCCAGGAACTTTTCAACATTCGATCTCCATCGGCACTCTTGCCGAGGCGGCGGCGGACTCAGTAGGCGCAAACTCCATGCTTGTAAGAGTGGGCGCCCTGTTTCATGACGCGGGCAAGTCTTTAAGCCCCCAGTTTTTCATCGAAAACCAGAGAGGGGAAAACCCTCATGATTCCATGACGCCTTTGGAAAGCGCCAGAACTATTCGAGCCCATGTCAACCAGGGTGCCAGGATTATTCTTGAACACGGACTTGGGCAGAAAATCGCCGACTTCGCTCTGGAGCATCATGGAACCGGGCAGATTAAGTACTTTATCGACAAGGCAAGAAAAGCAGGTGAAGAAGTTAACGAGACGGATTACACCTACCCCGGCCCCAAACCCAGATCCAAAGAGACCGCCATCCTTATGATTGTGGACCAGGTTGAAGCCACCAGCAGAACCATGCAAAACGCCACAGAAGAACAATATAGGGAAATGGTGAAAAACACTATTGCCAGAATCAGAAACGGAGGCCAGCTTGATATGTGCCCTCTTACTCTAAAAGATATGGCGGACATAAAAAAAGCGTTAGTTCAGGTTCTTACAGGGATGTATCACAAGAGGATAAAGTACCCGGGTCAGCAGAAAAAAAGACGCTTCCTCGGAATTCCCGCCAGCCACTAACCCGGCTTATCTATGTACCTGGTCCTTCTAAAATAGAAAGAGAAGTCCTCAATGATATTTATTATCCCGCTGCCCGCTTCCTCTCTTTTTTCCTTTTTTATACAGTGGAAACCCTCCAATTCGGAGTCAACCTCAAGGACCACCCTCTTTTCGTCCTCATAAAAAGCCAGGGGCCATAAAGAACAGACCAAGGGCTTTCTAAAAAAGGGGTTCTCTCCCAGAGTCAAAGCCGCCGAATGGATTCCGCAAAGATGTTTTTGGTCGGAATCGATATATTCAAAGGGGCAATGCCCTTTATCGTCCTTCTCAAGTATCCATAGTCTGTTTTGGTTCGCTTCGTGGTCAAAAACATTATCAAAGCCGCCATCAATTTTGATCCATGGGCAGAAAAGGGCGATAGTATCAAGAATCCGGTCAATACAAGCGGCCTCTTCCTCTGTCACCAATACTTCAAAGAGATCGCAGCATGGAATATCTTTTGTGCAGAAATCACAAGTGAAATCAATGGAGAAAATCTCGTAGGCTTTTACTATGAGGGTTTTATCGCGATAGCGGGCTACGTGATTTTTCATTCAAATCATCAATACAATCGCTCTGAATATTCAGGCTTGTAATCGTCTCGCTTGGGTTCCTGCCAAAAGGACTTGGCTTCAGGATCGTATTTTCGTCCCAGCAGGTCTTTTCTCGTGATTCTCATAAAAATCCCAAAAGGGGTCAGAACAATAATGAAAAATATCGTAAGGATGACCCTGGTCATAACCCAGTTCATCTTTAGCCCAAGCCACATAAACGCCAGAAAAACCGGCCGCATTACCGGTTTGACGAAAAGGGAACAGAAAAGGACAACCCCGGCTATTGACCAGAGAATGAAATATAGCTGGAGGAAATCAAAGGGCTCTTTTAAGTCTACAAACCTCTTATAAAAAGAAATTCCGCCAATAACCGCGAGGATAACAGTGAGGGCTATTCCGAAGTTTCTTATATCTTTTTTCTCGTCTTTCTTTTTCGCCATCATATCGCCTTTATGACAAATGTAATCTGTCAGTTGCCGGTAGCATGGTTTGAAATCGATGAAAACGCGCTCAGGCTTATTGCTGCCGGCGGCTCGCCTGTGACCCACGCCATCCGCTCTCTTTGCCCCACGCCATCCCTTGTAGGGGCACGGCATGCCGTGCCCTTTTTGCTCGAATACGGATCGAGAGACGACGTTGGGTTTCATCAGTGTCGTATCGGGCACGGCATGCCGTGCCCCTACAACACAAGAATTAAAAAACGCCCTTACCCTAGTGCCATTTGATCGTGTCCCCCGATCTCATGACTAATCCGGCCTGAAATGTTTCCGCCAGTCAAAATCGTCTTTCATAGGGGGCATATCTTTTTTATCAAGAATAAAGGGCCCAAGGAAAAGGTAGTCCATGTTCGTTCTCATAAAGCATGTATAAGCTTCAGCAGGGGTTCTGACAATGGGTTCCCCCCTTACATTAAAGCTTGTGTTGATAATTACCGGAGTCCCTGTCATCTGTTTAAACCTGCTGATAAGGTCATGGTAAACAGGATTGGTCTCCTTTGCCACCGACTGAATTCTCGCCGAATTATCAACGTGGGTGATAGCCGGCACATCAGATCTCGGCACATGGAGTTTTTCAAGGCCAACGAGACTTTTCTGCTCTTGGCTGACCTCCCTCAGCTTATCTTTTGCCACCTGGGCCACAAGAAGCATATAAGGAGAAGGGCAGTCAATATCGAAATACTCCGAGATGTCCTCTTCAAGGACAGTGGGAGCGAAAGGCCTGAAGGACTCTCTGAATTTTATCTTCAGGTTGATGGTGCGCTGCATCTGTTTGCTTCTGGCGTCGCCAACGATGCTTCTGGCGCCAAGAGCCCTGGGGCCAAATTCCATGCGCCCTTGAAACCAACCAATAACCTTCTCATCGCCAATCATCGCGGCCGCTGTTTTTCCAAGGTCATCTCCATGGAGTTTCTTATAAGGAACATTGATCTTCGTTAAGAAATCCTCGATCTCTTTTGAAGAAAACTCGGGACCAAGATATGTGCCCGATTGCATGTCTTTATCATCTCCAGGCACTTCTCTTTTGTTGCCCTTGTATTGATACCAGGTAAACAAGGCCGCGCCCAGAGCTCCTCCCGCGTCTCCGGCAGCGGGTTGAATCCAGACTTTTTCAAATAGACCGGACCTCAGTATATGCCCGTTACCTACACAATTCAGGGCCACTCCCCCTGCCAGACAGAGGTTCTTCTCCCTGGTTACTTTGGCTACGTGACCCGCGGTTTTCAGCATGACTTCCTCCACCACTTTTTGAATGGAGGCGGCCAGGTCCATGTGTCTTTGCAAAAGAGGCGACTCAGCCTTTCTTGCCGGAGCGCCAAAGAGCCTGGCAAACTTTCGCCCGGTCATTCTCAGTCCCACAAGGTATGTAAAATAATCCATATTAAGGGCAAAAGAGCCGTCTTCTTTTATCTCAATGAGATTCTTCTTGATGACATCCACATATTTTGGTTCACCATAAGGCGCGAGTCCCATGACCTTGTATTCTCCACTGTTGACCCTAAAACCCAGATAGTAGGTAAAAGCCGAATATAGCAGTCCGATGGAATGAGGATATTTTATCTCTTTGAGAATCTTGATGCTGTTGTCCCGGCCAACGCCAAAACTGGTGGTGGTCCATTCCCCGACGCCATCAAGGGTGATAAAGGCGGCACTTTCAAAGGGTGAAGGAAAAAAGGCGCTGGCCGCGTGGCTCTGGTGGTGTTCAACAAAAAGCTGTTTGCCCGAATATTCCAGTTCGCGCTCAATGACTTTTGGGATTATCAACTTCTGCTTGAGCCAGATGGGCATTGCCATAAGAAAACTGCTCAGGCCGGCGGGAGCGAAATTGATATAGCTTTTAAGAATCCGCTCGAACTTAACAAAAGGCTTATCATAAAAGGTAATAAAATCGAGATCATCCACTCTGATTTTACCCTCTTTCAAAACATATCCAATGGCGTCAATGGGAAAACCGGCGTCATGCTTGACCCGGGAAAATCTCTCCTGCTGGGCAGCCGCGATAATTTTTCCATCTTGTATCAAAACCGCGGCGCTGTCATGATAAAATGCGCTAATTCCTAGGATATTCAGGGCTTGCTCCTTAAAAAATCAGGCAAAGAAAGATCGTATCCTTAAATGGAGCTTAGATAAGCTCATACTACATTCGTAAATTGTTATTTGTGGGCAAGCAAATGGCCTGATTCACAGTGCCCGCTGTCGATGACCGAGACCTCCTGTAGGGGCACGGCATGCCGTGCCCATGAAACACAAGAATTAAAAAACGCCCTTATCTTAGCGCCATTGGGCCATTTTCCTGATCTCATTTCAGAAAAGCCCGTATTATACTCGAATGAGACCGGATTTGTGGTAAAAAATCGCTCTGTTTCGAGTTTTCTCCTTCACTGTTTTGAAAATAAGTAATCAAATACTTGCACAAGAAGTACAAATTGCTACTATGCTCACGGTTTTTAGAAAGTGGGAAAAGGCGCACTGATGAGCTTTTTTATATTTACCTTCATCGTAATATTAACAGGGGGGCTGATTTTTCTAAGCCTTTCGGCTGACCTGCTGGTGCGATCAGCCGGACGATTCGCGAAAACCCTTGGCGTAAGCCCCTTTATCATAGGCGCCACAATAATAGCTTATGGAACGAGTCTGCCGGAATTGGTTGTAAGCAGCCTTGCTTCATATGAAAATGCCGGCGCCCTTGCCCTTGGAAATGTGGTGGGCTCAAACCTGTTAAATTCAAGCCTGGTTTTGGGAGTGGCCGCCCTGATCTGCCCCATATTTATAAACAAAAAACTTTATGGAAATTTCTTCAGGGTTGAAATGCCCTTTTTTGTCGGCGCCACATTTCTTGTCATAGCCATGGGCTTTGGTTCAAGCATCACCAGAATTATGGGAGGAATTTTACTTTTTGTCATCGCGGCATATCTTCTGATTACTCTAAGGGAAGGCGCCAAACAGAGGTCCGAATATACTTCTTCATTAAAAAAGGAAGAAAAAGGCTTAAAAAAGGGCGATTACATTGTTCTTTTTCTTAGTATAATTTTTGGACTTACCGGCCTTGCCGTCAGCGCGAAAATAATGGTGGACTCAGCCATTACCATCGCTACATTGCTTGGCGTCTCCCAGAGAATTATCGGCCTTACCATAGTGGCATTCGGCACCAGTCTGCCGGAGCTTGCCGCCGCGGTAGCCGCGGGAATCAAGAAAAAAAGCGATCTTGTTCTTGGCAATCTTATCGGCTCCAACCTCTTTAATCTGGGTATGATATTAGGCGTGTCCTCCCTTGTCCGCCCTTTGCCTGTTGAACCGGATGGCAGAATTCTTGATTTCTCTTTCCTGGGAATTAACGCTCTGCTTGTGGTTGGTTTTTTGTACTTTGGCAAAGGAATAACCAGGACAAAAGGAATATTCCTTCTGGCTTTCTATTCCCTTTTCGCTCTTCTGCTCGCATATTAACAGCCCGACCCGCCGCATGACCGGAATAATTTTCAAAGCAAAATATTCGAGTGTAATGATGAGGAAAAGTGATATAGTACAATTTTTGGGGAAACAGGGTGGGGACAGCCAATAACAAAGAACCCGGGAAAGACCGAATTGTTTTGGAGTAGATAATAATGGCTGCAAAGTTTTCCGATGCCGACATCAATGCATTCGTAGAAGAGAGAAAGCCTTTATCAAATGATTTTCGATCAAAAATTCGTCTTCGTGACAAACGAGGACACAAAGAACAGGAGTTGGATATTCAGGGTGCAAGTGGAAATCAGTATCGACTTATATTACGACAAAGCAAATTCAATATTTTGGACTTTTCGATAATTCTTGTTTACTGCCCTGTTGACAGCAATCAAATATTTCGTTTGCGTAGGTATAACGGTAAAAGCCACGGGCATACAAACACAATTGAATCCGATTACTTTTATAACTTCCATATCCACACTGCCACTGAACGATATCAAGAGATTGGGATGCGGGAAGATACATACGCCGAACCATCAAACCGATTCTCAGACTTTAGCGCGGCGATAAAATGTATGTTAGGTGATTGTGGTTTCGATGTGCCCGTCAACCCTCAAGGAAATCTTTTTGAGGAGACATAGACATGACCATGGATAGCATAGAGAGTGATTTTAGAAAAAAAGTATGCGAGCAGGTAAAACTGTCCCGTGAGGGAATTGAGCGATACCGAGTGTTCACTCCGTTTCTATTTGAAGACGGCGATCACCTGGCCATTGTCCTTAGGCGGGAAGACTCCCGATGGCTACTGTCCGATGAAGGGCACACCTACATGCACCTGACCTATGACATTGACGAAAAGGATCTTCAAAGAGGCACTCGACAAAAAATCATTTCGAATGCTCTTTCCTCATTCAAAGTCGAAGACAAAGACGGCGAATTGAGATTCCATATCCAAGAAGAACAATATGGCGATGCTCTATATTCCTTTGCTCAGGCGCTTTTGAAAATTACTGATGTTTCCTACCTGTCACGCGAACGAGTGCGATCAACTTTTATGGAAGATTTTCGTACGTTAATGACTGAAAATATTCCAGAGGACCGTAGAACATTCGATTGGCATGAACCTCAGCGAGATGGGCAAGGAATGTATAGCGTCGATTGCAGAGTCAATGGCATGAAGCATCCTCTTTTCGTTTTCGCCTTGCCAAGTGACGCCCAAACAAGGGACGCCACAATCTCAATGATGAAGTTTGAAAAATGGGGATTGCTCTTTCGCAGCATGGCTGTTTTTGAAGATCAGGAGACCATCAATCGCAAGGTGCTTGCTCGATTCAGCGATGTTTGTGATAAGCAATTCTCGAGTCTTGGCACAAACAGGGATCGCATTGTGCGTCATCTGAATGAGTTATTGAATATATGAGCGATAGGCGAGGGTAAAAAGGCGATTAAACACGATACCCGATGTGCTTCCGAGTCCAAATAGGTCCCCAAATAGGCAGCCCAAATAGGCGCCATCCAAACATATTGAGTTTTTACTATATTGCCTTTGATCCCGATAGGGCAAAATACTTTTCACCAAGCCGGCCCTTCACCCTGAAATCATTGCCCAAGGTATCCGAACTGTTTGAACTTTTCTTTATATTCGTTGTCAATTTCAGTGTCCACAGTCACAGGTTTAACAATGGGCGCCCTGTCCATCTCTTTGTTTAAGAGGCCGGCAAGTCGGGCTTTGTGGTCCTTCATGGTTTTAGCCAGGTTATTTTTCTCGCCAGGATCTTTTGACAGATCGTAAAGATATGGAACACCTTTTGTCTTGCCTTTATCCGTTGTTTGATCAAAAGGAAAATTTTCCAGATATTTCAGGCTGTCATCCCAGACCCCGTGCCAGACATACTGCTGATTTTTATCCAGGTGGGACCAGAGACGCCTTTTTGCGATTTCTTTTCCCTCGATCACCGGCTTAAGATCAATTCCCTCATATTTTCCAGGTGGTTTTATCCCTGCAAAACCAAGAATCGACGCGGGAAGATCAACAAGGCTCACAGGTGTGGATATTTTCGCACCGGCGCCAACCCTGTCGGGATAGACCATGAGTAAAGGAACCTGAACTGTCTCCTGGAAAAGATCAAAGCCATGAAAAAACGATTTGTGTTCCCCAAAAGCCTCTCCATGGTCCGATGTAAATATCAGCATGGACCGCCCAACATCGGGCAGAGTCTTGAGCACCCGCCCTACTGAGGCATCGGTCCATAGGACTTCCGATGTATAAATATCTTTTAAAACATCGAGGGTCTCTGGAAATTCCTTGAAATACCCCTGCTTGCTCAGGTTCAAAGGGCCTGTATCCTCTAAAACCCGTCCTACTTTATTTAAATAATCCGGATTAATCCGGCTGATATAAGGCTCTCTGGGTTCATAAGGATGATGAGGGTCCACCCAGTGCAAAAAGAGAAAATATCCTGTGGTCTTTGCGGCATTTTCAAGTAGAGGTTTCCAACTTTCTACAGTTTCTTCTATTGTGTGCCCTTCTCTGAACTTGAACATTTTGAAATGATCAAAGCCTCTGTCATATCCATATTTTGTATCAAGGTGAGCGTTGGCGGTGGCGCAAAAGGTTGTATACCCCGCGCCTTTTAATGATTCAGCCAGAGTGGTGAACTCTTTTGGTATTCGCTGTTGTTTAAGGACTTTAACAACAACGCTTATGCCGTTAGTCAATCCATGAGACTGGGGATACATTCCTGTAAACATGGAAGCAACAGAGGGCACGGTCCAGGATGAGGGAGCATAGGCTTTTTCGAAAATGGCACCCTGCCGGGCCAGCATATCAAAAACCGGTGTCTTATGTTTCGCGCCATAAGCCCCCACATAATCAACCCGCAGGGTATCTACAAGAATAAAAATTATATTGGGCTTCCTTACAATACCTGCCGACGGCGTTTTATCATTGCCATCGCTCTTTTGTTTATTACAGCCGATAAAGAGAAGCAGGAACAATAACAGAAGGGCGAAAATCGCCGACACAATCAAATACCGCTTAATTTTAAATTTTTTTACTTTCATAGCAAGAGCCTAACCAACATGAATATATGAGTCAAGAGGGCAATCTCCATCAATGAGAGTGGGGCGACTTTTGAAAAACTAATTCCGTGGCTTTATTTAAAAACCATTGCTTATGCCATATCGGGCAAGTAGAATGGCATGGGGCAATTGAGCCTGTTACCTTACAGGCAGACTTGAAAATGACATCTATTTCCTTATTTTAAGGAATACGGAGCGAATAAATGAAAAAAAATCTTATCCTTCTGATTGTTATGACGTTACTTATATCAACAGGTTGCACCAAAGCAGGGCTACAGGAAGAAGTCATTTTTGAAACCGGCAAGGACCATGTACTTCTTATTCATGAAACTGATAAGGAAGGGAAAATTGTTCCTAAGGGGTTTGATCATCCAACCAAATTCACTGTTGAGCAGATGGATAAAATCCTTAGCCGGATTTTTTACTCCGAATATATGTTTTTTAAATACAGAGGGCGCAAGAAGGTTTTTATTGAAAGTGAAAGAAGCAAGCTATCCGGTTACATATCCCAGGCTCTTGCCCAGGCAACACCTGTCAACTGGATAAAGTTCGCGGTCACTTCAATAAAACGGGATTTGCTCCTGCCAACCCGGAGGCTGACCAGTGGTTACATTTTCATCAAGGATAATAAATTCAATATTGTTCTGGGCAACCTCAATTTTGAGCTTTCAGACGAGGATACGCCTTTTTCCGGCGATCCAAGAACCAGGTGGTCCATTCCATCCATTTCACTGATAGAAGAGGATGGAGTGGTTTTTCCTCTGGTGGACAAATCCTCAAAGTTTTTAAAACGCCCTCATAATAACTGGCTGGTCATGGACGCCGCAAAGGTTTTAAAAGGGACTATCGCCGATCCGGTGGTTAAAGAGCCGGTAACGCCGGAAGTCAGGGAGACCCCGGCGCCTGTGGAGGAGAAGACCCTTGAGCAGAGACTTATGGAACTTAAGTCATTATACGAAAAAGGGTTGATAACCCAGGAAGATTATGAAGAAAGAAAAAAGGAATTACTGGAAGAATTGTGATTGGCCAGGAGCGGGATTTTATCTTTACAACACAAATCCAAGACACTAGTATTGTGCGCCCTGCCACCGTAGCTCAGTTGGTAGAGCAGCTCACTCGTAATGTGCAGGTCAGGAGTTCAAATCTCCTCGGTGGCTCCATTTTGATTTTCAAAGCGCGGTTTTTAATTGCTCACATTTCCACGATCCTATTAAGGCTCATGGAAATGGCGATCCATCCATGGATCGCGGCGGCCTTGTTGATTTTCAAAGTAGGGGCAGGCCCCCGCGCCTGCCCTTTGCGCCAGGAGAACGATATGCCCTATGAACTGAAGAAGCATAACCGCCGATCAATAAGATTGAAGGGATACAATTACGCCACTCCCGGTGCATATTTCGTGACATTTTGCACTCAAAACAAAATTATGATTTTCGGCGACATCAAAAATGGTCAACCGGAATATTC
>CAYSHR010000063.1:0-11381 GCA_964430795.1 uncultured bacterium | reverse complement strand
CGTCATTGTCATCATCGTCGCCTGAGACGCCGGAGTCAGACGAAGGCGCTTCATCACAGCCGGCAAAGAAGAAAGATGCCGGGAGAATTATTAAAAGAATCAGTATTAAATTTCTTTTCATTTTTATCCCTCTGGAAAAAGCAAAAAGTTTAATGCCCTTTTACAAACTTGCGATATCTGCTTCTCCGGTTAATAAATGTGCCGGCGCCAAGTTCATATTTCCGCCATTTTTCATAATCATCGAAGTTGCCGGTGTACCATCGCGCTTTGGTTTGCCCTTCGAATATAAGGAGGTGGGTGCATATCCGATCCAGGAAAAATCTGTCGTGGCTGATAACCAGGATATTTCCGGCGAATTCGTTAATCCCTTCCTCGAGCATCCTTAGCGTATTGACATCGAGGTCATTTGTCGGTTCATCAAGAAGCAGCACATTGCCGCCGATTTTCAAGACCTTCGCCAGGTGAAAACGATTTCGTTCTCCCCCTGAAAGCTCTGTGACGTTCTTCTGTTGAGAAGAGCCGGTAAAGCCGAACCAGGAGAGATATTGTCTTACGGGCACAGCTCGTTTTCCAATAATTATCTCGGCGCCTTCACCCCCAAACTCATCAACAAGCCCTTTGCCAGAAAGAGCGCTCCGCTCCTGGTCAACGTGGGCGAACAAAACAGTCTGTCCGATTTTCACCGCGCCCGAATCCGGCTTTTCCTCTCCAGTCAATAATTTGAAAAGGGTGGTTTTTCCTGTGCCGTTTGGACCGATAACGCCCACCACCGCGCCTTTTGGAACCAGGAAATTCATATCGTTAAAAAGCTCGTTTTCAAATCCCTTCGCCACATCCATAAACTCGATAACACTGTCGCCAAGCTCGGGTCCGGGGGCGATCTGAATGAAGCTTCTGTCGCCCTGCTGTCTTGCTGACTGCTGGGAAACAAGTTTTTCGTATTCAATAAGCCTGGTTCTTGAAAGCTCTTTTCTGTTGGCGTTGCTCATTTTGATCCATGCCAACTCCTTTTTCATGGCCCTTGCTTTTCCAACATCGCCCTTGTCCCGAGCCGCCAGTCTCGCCAGTTTTTGTTCAAGCCACGAGGTATAGTTTCCTTCCCAGGGAATGCCGCGCCCTCCTTCAAGTTCGAGAATCCACTTGGTGACGTTGTCCAGAAAGTATCTGTCATGGGTGACGATAATCACTGTGCCTGGATATTCCCTTAGTTGTTCCTCAAGCCAGGAGACTGTTTCAGCGTCAAGATGATTTGTGGGCTCGTCAAGAAGAAGCAGGTCGGGCTTTTCCAAAAGGACTTGACACAGGGCGACCCGCCTCTTTTCCCCGCCGCTTAGGGTGTCAATTATCCTATCATCATCAGGTAGACAGAGGGCATCTGAGGCAACCTCAATCCGCTTATCCAGGTTATAGACATCAAGAGCGTCAAGCTTGTCCTGAAGCTCGCCCATTTTCGCCAGGGCTTTTTCCATTTCGTCATCCCCCATAGGCGTCGCCAGGCTCTCGGTAACTTTATCATACTGCTGTTGAACAGCCATGGCGTCACTAAAGGCCGACTCGAGAACCGACTTTATCGTGGCCGTTGGATCGAGATCCGGCTCCTGAAGAACGATGCCCGACTTGAATCCTTCCGTTATCCGGCTTTGACCGGAAAAATCGTTATCAAGGCCGGCCATGATTTTAAGCAAAGTGGATTTTCCGGCGCCGTTTTCACCAACAACGCCGATCTTCGCGCCGGGAAAAAAGCTTAGATTGATATCTTTTAAAACCTGCCTGTCGCCGTAAAACTTGCTAAGCTCCATCATAGTGTAAATGTATTGCTTGCTCATGTTTTTTTCTTCTCCGATTTTAGAAAAGTTTTTAATCAAGCCGGCTAAGGGAATATTATACGACCTCTTATCGAATCGGACTAGTGTAATGTCAATGGTTAAATATAGGATAAGACTTTAACGAAATGGCTAATTTCGTGGCAGTCTTATTGCTGCCGGCAACTCGCCGATGACCCATGCCGCCCGGGGGGGTTGACATGGCACTTGCCGGCTTGAAAAATCCCGTAAAGCCCACCGTAGACTCACACCAAGGTTTATCAGTGATAATCTCCTGGGAAGAAGAGGAAAATAAAACAGGAATTTTCTCTTCCATAATTAAAGCCGGATATTAAAAACAAGTTAAACTTTCAAAGGAATTATGCCGATTTAGAAAGTAATAAGCATTGTAAGTTCTGTACGGCTTTTTTGTGTTTTAAATGGTTTTTTAGGGGGATTGACGTGGGAACCAGCCTGGAAATAAGAAGAAACAGGGTATTGATCGCTGAGGATGATGATTCTTCCAGAAATATTTTAAAAGCGGTTCTTTTTGAGATGGGTCTTGATGTCATATCCACCGTGGATGGGCTTGAGGCTCTGGAAAAATTTTATGACCCCAACCCCCCGGAGATCGCGATTTTGGATTGGCTTATGCCCAGCATGGACGGAGTCGAAGCCTGCCGGCAAATTCGCAGACTGGAAATGGCAAACTCCACCTATATAATATTATTGACGTGCAAGGATACAAAACACGACGTAATCACCGGCCTGAAAGCCGGCGCTAATGATTATATAACAAAGCCATATGACAAGGGGGAGTTAAAAGCCCGGGTAGGTGTCGGCTTAAGGGTTGTGAAGCTTCAGAGAGACCTGGCTAATAGAATAAAAGAGTTAAAAGGCGCTCTTGATCACATTAGCACATTGCAGGGCATCATCCCTATCTGTATGCATTGCCATAAAATCAGAGATGACAAGGATGCCTGGAAAAAATTGGAACAATATATTTCAGAACATACAAACGCGCAATTTTCCCATGGACTATGTCCCACCTGCGCCACAGAATATAAAAATTATAGCGCTTATGGATCAAAATAAACTATCTTTGAAAAGGTAATCGTTCAGTTACAAGGGGCTTTTTGGAAAAGGGGGGAGATGTACTTGTTACGTGTCCCCGGATTTTCATATGAGATCGGGGTACACGATCCCCATTTCCCTAATATCATTGACAATGCCGGCCATTGTTGAGAAATGAGGTCATGTCCCCCGATCTCAAACCTTGCACCCTTATCACTGAACGATTACTTGAAAAGGCGGCTTCTTGTTCAGGCAAAAATCCTTTATGTTAGAAGTTGCCCACAAAAAAAAGGAGAGTGTCATTAAAAATTTAATTATTGTCGATGATGAAAAGATGGTCAGAGAAATTCTTAAAAGACAATTTGAAAAAGAGGGGTTCAATGTTTTTGACACCCCAAGCGGGCGCGCCTGCCTGGAACATTGTAATCAAGAGAATATCGACCTGATTATTACGGATATTATTATGCCTGACATGGAAGGCATTGAACTGATCTCCCAAGTAAAAAAGAAATTTCCGAAAATTAAGATATTCGCGATTTCAGGTGGCGGACAGATAAAACCTGAAGGCTATTTGGACATCGCGGATAAACTGGGCGCCCTGAGAACCTTTACAAAACCTTTTAAGTTGAATGAGATAACAAGAGCGGTCAAAGAGGCCGGCTCAGCCCAGGGTATTTAGAAAAGATATTGTTTACTCAGTATATCCGTTGTTTTCTCCAAAATCATGGGATTCCATCTTTTGAGATTTCTCTTTGGCTTTTTCCTGGGGCGGGTTTGATTCTGTTTCATTATCAGAACAATATTCCTTCCACCTGATAACTCTGGATTTCCCCATCTTTTTTGCCGTGTACATTGCCATATCGGCTCTCTCGCATAAAATATCAAAATCGAGACCATCACCAGGGGCTTCAACCAGGCCGGCGCTAAAAGTTATGGTAAGACCGTTTTCTCCGACTTTCTTGTTTTTGAAATCATTCAATATCCGGGAAGTTACATCGTAGGCGGCATCTATGTCCGCGCCGGGCAGGAAGATCAGGAATTCCTCGCCTCCAAATCGCCCTTTGAGATCCATCTCCCTTGTGGATTCCGTTAGAAATTGGGCAAGGGCAACCAATATCCTATCGCCCTCAAGGTGTCCATAGGTGTCGTTAACCGATTTAAAATTATCTATATCCATAAAAGCCAGGCAACCGACCCCCTCTTCCCGCTGAATTTTCGCCAGCTCTTTTTTCATCAGCTTTTTGAAAACTTCTCTGTTAAGCAATCCTGTTAATGAATCGGATAAACTTACTTTCTCCATGGATTTTTTTCTGTCAAGAACCAGCTTGATTCGCGCCACCAATACCTTCATGTTCACAGGTTTGGTGACATATTCATCCACTCCCAAACCCAGGCCGCGCACCTGATCCTCAGGTGTGGTTTTCATGGTAAGAAAGATGAAGGGTATATCTGAATAGAGTTGATTCGCCTTGACAGACTCATAAAGCCCATATCCATCCAAAAGAGGCATTTCTATATCGGAAAGGATAAGGTCGATTTTTACTCCTGATAACTTTTCCAGAGCCTCCCGGCCGTTATCCGCTACTTCAACATTAAATCCGGCCTTTAGCAGTCCATGGAGTAGAATCTGCCGTGACGCTGGATCATCTTCTGCAAGAAGTATGGCTATTTTATTTTCATCAATAGGGTTGGAAGACATAACCTGGTCCCTTCTCTAGTTTGATATAATATAACTTTCTTGGTTTCCATATTTAACTTCATGCAGAGGCGTGCCCTTCCCAGTCTATGGTTTTTATTTCCCGGCGAAAGGCGTCAAACTCCGGTTTGAGATTTTCAAATTCCTTTTTTGATTTTTTATAGTCTCCTGATTTTCCAAACTTTTCTATTCTCTTTGCCACTGACATCAGCCGATTGGCGCCGATATTTGCCGCCGATCCTTTTAAGGAATGGCTATGGCGACCGATGTTTTCCTGATCTTCTGAAAAGACGCTGCTCTTGATAAAGTCGAATTTTTCCTGAAATGAATCCACAAATGTATCGATAATCTTCTGGATCAATTCCGCGTCGTCGCCAATGGCGCTTATTAACTGATCCGGATTTATTATTAGTTCGCCATCAAGATAGTCCTCTTCTTCAGGTTGGTCCGCCGGAGAGTCATCGAAGAGCTCATTCTCATCAAGTTCCTTTGTGAAAGAGTTTTCGTGAGGCTCTTCTTCTGATTCAGCCTTAATCACGATCTTGCCCCAATTATCGATAATATCCTTTAGAGCTTTTGGATCAATGGGTTTGGTAATAAAATCATCCATTCCCGCGTCAAAACATTTCTGTCGATCCTTCTCTAAAACGTTGGCTGTAAGAGCGATAATATTTGTATGCTTATCTTTTCCCTCTTTTTCACGTATTTTTAAAGTAGCTTCATAACCGTCCATAACCGGCATCTGGCAATCCATAAAGACAATGTCGTATTTTTTATCTTCCAATGCCTCTACCGCGAGTTTGCCGTCGGAAACAGCCTCAACCTTGCAACCAAGCTGCTCAAGCATCTTTCTGGCCACAAGTTGGTTTACCTGGTTATCCTCCACCAAAAGGGTATTGAGATGTCCCATTGGCGAGGTTTTTTCCTCTGCGTGCTTTTGATCAGCCTTATGGTTTTTCACCTCTGATGGGCTTTGCTTCAGGCTGTCAACCTGTTCCATATTACCTTCATCGAGGCTTGCAAAAGATTTTTCCAGGCTCGTTCTTCTTATAGGTTTGGTTAAATAATCCGAGAATCCAATCTCCTGAAGCTTTTCCCTGCCTATTCTCAGTTTTGTGGAGGCCACAAGAATAAGTTTCGTGTCTTTTAATGATGGGATTGCCTTAATGGCCCGGGCAAGCTCTTCGCCATTCATTCCGGGCATCATGGCGTTCATAAATACTATACTGTATGGATTTTTGGAATTG
Organism: uncultured bacterium; assembly: GCA_964430795.1. Taxonomy (GTDB): domain Bacteria; phylum Lernaellota; class Lernaellaia; order JACKCT01; family CAYSHR01; genus CAYSHR01. The sequence continues at coordinate 5,562 of CAYSHR010000063.1, read as the reverse complement.
GCCGCGGATATCAACTCAGCAAGAGCGTTTTCTCCGGTTTCGACTCCCTTGCAATCTCCGTTAAAACCGGCTATCTGCTCCTCAAAGGCGGCTCTTGTTACAAGGTAATCCTCAACGATAAGCACTTTTTGTCCATCAAGGTCATAGCGATCCTTTAAATCATGGCTTTTAGCTTCTTTTTCCGCTATGGGAAGATTGACATGAAAAGAGAAGGAGGTTCCCACCCCTACTTCACTGTTAACAATTATATTACCTCTCATAATATCCGTAAGCTGTTTGCTAATAGCCAGCCCCAAGCCGGTTCCTCCAAATTTTCGAGTAGTGGTTGAATCGGCCTGTTCGAATTTGTTGAATATCTTTTTTATTTGCTCCTTGGACATGCCTATGCCGGTATCCTCAACCTTTACCGTAATTGAAGCCAGGGCATTATCTTTTATTTCTGCGTCAATCTGGATAAGTACATGCCCTTCGTCTGTAAATTTTATGGCGTTTGTAGTCAAATTCAATAGTATCTGCCTGACGCGACCCGGGTCTCCGATAAAATGCCTTGGGTGATTGTTGTGGTATCTGAGAATAAATTCAGTATTTTTATCAATGGCGTTTGGCGCCACCGAAGCGGACATATCTTCAACCAGGGACTCCAGGTTAAAAGGAATTTCTTCCATTTCCAGTTTGCCGGTGGCGATTTTTGAGTAATCAAGAATATCGTTAATTACAGTAAGAAGCGCTTCGGCGGATGAAAAAGCGATTTGGGCGTATTCTTCCTGCTTTGAGGAGAGCTCTTCTTCGAGCAAAAACCTCAGCATTCCGATGATGCCGTTAATAGGCGTCCTTATCTCGTGGCTCATATTTGCCAGGAATTCACTTTTCGCTTTACCGGCCACATCGAGTTCATGGTTCCTGGCAAGAAGTTCGTCCTTGAGATTTTTATTTCTAAGTATATTTTCAGTTCGAGTAAGAAATTCCTCTCTTGAGAAAGGCTTTTCCAGGTAATCATTCGCGCCGGCCTTTAGGTATTCCCGAATAATTTCCCGGTCCTTTGAAGATGAAATAATGAGAATCGGGACATTTTTGAGATTGTCGTCCTTACTGATATTTTCACATATCTCAAGGCCGTGATCTTTTGTGGACTGGATATCCAGAGTAATGATTTCAGGGGTTTCCCCGGAGAGGAAATCCTGTAGCTCTTTTACAGTTTTTGTCCCCTTGACCTCCATGCCCGATTCCTGGAAAAGCTTAGCGGTGATATCCCCAGTTGATGGATCGTTCTCTAAAATCGCAGCGACTTTCTTTGCCATTCCAAAATTCCTTAGTATTGGGGTAGTCAGCACCCCCATTCCAAACAGAACTGTCTGATATTTTATGTTTTCGGATGATTTTAGGGAAATGTTTACCCTTACTTTTTAAAAAGAGTTAATAAATGATAGAGAGTGGTAAATGAGAGTAATTAAAGAAATAATTGAAATATCCCCATTTTTCCGACATTCTATTTCTTGTCAGGCATCTCTTTTATAAAAACATCATGTTTTGAATAAGGTATTTCTATACCCGCCGCATATAAACCTTTATAAATACGGGTGTTTAGCATATCCGTTACCCTTCCCTTGTTTACCGGGTCATCAATAAAAATCCTAACCTGGAAAACAAGACCAGAGGTGCCGAATTCCCTGAAACGGACCGACTTTCTTAAGTTTTTTGAAGTGTATTTAATTTCCTTTGTACATTCAAAAAGCACCTCTTTGACCTTGTCAATATCAGAGCCATAGGCCACTTCCACAGTGGCTCTGAGCCTCAGGTTTCTGTGTGGTCCGGCTGATTCATTGACTATTTGTGAGTTGGCAATGGTTGCGTTGGGAATGGTTATTTCAATATCGTCTCTGGTAAGGATTCTGGTTGAGCGAATACCTATCTGGGTTACTTTCCCTCTCAAATTCTGATTTAAAAGAATAAAATCGCCTATTTTGTACGGTGTATCAGTAAGGATAAATATCCCCGCAAAGAGATTGGCGATGGTGTCCTTGGCCGCGAAACCAATGGCGATGCCCAATATTCCCGCTGAGGCGATCCACCCTGTAACGTCGATATCCCACGATATAAGTGAAAAATAGGAAACTCCCGCCACAATTATAATTTTGATCAACATATCGAAAAGAGGAATGGTGGTGGGTTGAATAATTGAGACTTTACCTGATAATTTGCCAAGCAGGTTTAATATCAGTGATCCGAATTTAATGGCGGCGCGTCCCCAGACAATCACGGCGGCAGTCTTTAAAATTCCAAAAATCACAAATCTTGCCCCGTCGGATATTTCTATCTCATAACAGGCATAGGCGATGCCGGCAAGAAGGATGGATGTGAATATGGGGAACTTAAAACAGGCGATTAATTGATCGTCCATATTGGTTTCAGATTTTTTAGCGAACATCATCAGGATTCTTGAACTGAAAATCTGAATAACAGCGGCAAAGAGAAAGGAAATCGCGACAATTATAATAAAACGAATAGCAGGAATCTCGGTCCAGGCAATTACAGGCTCAATCCATTCAAAAATATTCATGACAGTGAACTCTCCTTTTCCTTATTGGGAACATTACCATTGTAGGAAAAATCTCCTTGACCATCAATACCAAACCACCGTATTTAATGAGCAGTGGAATACCTGGGATTTTAAGAAAACACCAGGAAAATTTAACATCCGATAATGTTACGAACTTATATAAAAATATGAGATGGATATGAATAGAACCATGGCATTTTTCGATATTGATTGTTTTAAGCTGTTATCAAACAGGAAAACCCCGGCATTAATGAAGAATGTCGCCCAACTGGATGATAAGCTTGATCTGCTTTATTCTTTTGCTGAAGGGAAAAACATCAGGATAATTTTTACAACCGACAACTCGGATCAATCCATAAAACCCGGAGATGCCGGCCATGCTCTTTTTATTCCGGCTGATCCTATGGAGACCGGCTGGGTAAAGGAGTTGAAAAAATCCCGCCTGATTTATCTTGAAAAAAGAACCTCGGTAAAGCCGGGAAAAAAAGAACAGAACGTTTTAGATGATATTTTCAAAAATAATGGAAATGCATATCGCCTGACGCGGGAATTGAATGTTCCCAATTGGGTTCTGTTCGGCAACGTCGCCGGCTTAAATATCTCCCTGGTTGCCAAGGGCATATCTTTCGCCGGCTTTGATGTCACTGTTCTGTCCGATGTGTTGATTTCCGGCGCTAAAAACAAAGCCAAATCCATCCGAAAATCCATAAAGGATATAAAACAAACCGGTGCGAGGATAGAAACCATCTCCGATTTTCTTAATGAACAGCGCTTTGATTTTTCTTCCCGAAAGCGTAACCGCCCTGTCTTTTAAAAAATGATCATCCTTCTTAAAAATCGGCGCCATGGTTTGTAAGCCTGAATCGGCCTTATCAAATATTTCATAAACCTTGTTACGGAACCGGGGTTGATATATCATCTGATTAATTCAACCACGGCAATCATTTTCTCAGGCGGGCATGAGGTGAGCAACAAAACAGCTATAGTAATTTTGATTTGCGTCTGCGTTGCCACAGGATTTATGGCAAGTTTATGGCAGTCTGATAACGCGGTATATGGCAGAGGCTTTGACCAGATGGCCACTGTAATTCTCACAACCCAGGCCTTACTCGATATTGTCAAGGGCAACTACAATAACTATTTTCCAAAGGGATACAGGGAAGTTCAGCGCCACCCTCCCCTGGCCTTCTACTCCGGCGCTCTTATGCTCCTTCTCTGTGGAAATTCCTTTGCTGTAATGTCCATGACCAACGTCATCTTTTTTACAATACTGATATTTTCCCTATACGTCTTAGCCTACAGAAGAGGTGGCGCGGGGGTGGGTCTTATCGCTGTGGCCTTTATTTTAAGCGGAACTGTTTTTATCAAGTATCTCCTTACCTGGAATACCGATATGGCCGGCGCGGCTTTTGTGGCCCTGACAATGGCCATCCTTGACGACCCAAAGACCATCAATAGTTATTGGCGAATGGTCCTCCTTGGATTAGTAGCTTTCCTTGGAATTATGTCGCGCCTTACTTTTTGGCTTTTTATGGGCGCGCCATTTCTCTTTATGTTCCTTAGTCATTTGAATAGAGAAAGAAATAGCGGGAAAAAAGCCTTTCTCAGAGCCCTTGGCAAGTGGTTGGTTTTCTATTTTACAATTACGGTTCTAACTGATCTTCTACCCGCTGAGTATTCCCTTGTGCGGGAACTGGAGATGGAAATGGGTCTTGTGGGAGTAAAATACAAGGCCTTTCATACTCTCCATAATCTACCTTTTTATTTAAGTTGGTGGAAAGAAGTTGGGCCGGCCCTGTTAATATTCGGGACAATGGGAATAGCGATCATGTCCATTAAAAACCGGGAGAAATTATGGCTTCCTCTGTTATGGCTTTTAGTCCCCATGGTTGGTTTCTCCTATTTTTCGGTAAATGCCACAAGATTGCTTTTGCCCTCCTGGGCCCCTCTTGCCCTGTTCGCGGCGACTCCTTTTACTTTAATAAAAAACAGGAAACAGGGAATTATCGCGGTGGTTGGATTGGCCATGGCGTTAATTATTTTCTTTATGGTTACCCTGGACCCTCTTTTTACAAAACCTCCGGAACATGGCGCGGGTTGGCAGGAATATGATGCCGGCGACATGGAAATTGCCCGGCTGATACGTGACGTGGAAGGGGGCATTATACTTCTGGACACTTCGGAAAAACGGGTGTTTGCCCACTTTATGCTTTCAACCAGGATTGTATTGGATGACCCTTCCAGGGCATTTTATAGATTTTCTCTTGAGGAATACTTTGAACTTCAAACCGAAACAACTAAAGAGATTAAGAACAACCTGGATGAAATCGAGATCATAATTATTAGAGAACCGGCAGAAAACCGGATGATCTGGGACAAGAATTTCTGGTGGAATTTTTGGACTGTTTACAGAAAAGGTGGAATAAACAAAAAGAGGGTTTTGCTCAGAACCATGGTAATCGAGCAAATAATTGACCTTGTCAAAAAGAGCGAAAAGTTGTTTTTCTCCAATTATAATTACGGCGACGAATCCTTTCGAATAACCGTTTACAAGGTAAAATAACTTAAGAAAAACAGGCGAAAACAAAAAGCTTTTTTATTATTGAAGAATGGAAGTTATAGTGTCTGTTTACCTTGACATACACCATATATTGTGACATATTTCCAAAAGTGGGTTGTTCTACCCGCAGAGGCAGGGTTTTCAAATTATTTCGACTTGTGAAAAAATAAAAATTTATTAACTAAAGACCAGGGAAGAAGTCGGTTCTTTCCATTGTTGAGTGGAGTATTTAATCAAATGGCAACCTCTAAAAGCGAACACGAAATCAAAAACATCAACTTAAGCCCAGGCAAATCCGGGGTGGGGAAACGAGATGGAGAGGAAGATGTAAAAAACCCGGCAAGGGCCACTGAAAAATGGTTGACCCGGGAAATCTCTTTTATAAAAGAGATTATCTCTTTTATAAAAGAGATAATCTCTTTGCGAAAAAACGGAATAACCGAAT
>CAYSHR010000062.1:0-11402 GCA_964430795.1 uncultured bacterium | reverse complement strand
ATTGTCACAAATGGTTGTTTTGCAAAAGAAAGGGATTCAAGATGAAAACTTTATGGAGACCATCGCCAAGGCCGCCTAAGCCACCCAGGCCAATTAATCCTTAATAAAGATAGAGTTGTTTTAAAAGTTTTCGGTTTTGATAAAGGTATAAGTGGAATTGTCGGCTTAAAATTCCTTATTAAAAAAGAGACATATCGCTAAAGACAATAGCTGGTAATTGATTTTTATTACTTTTGATCCTGCTTCCGGTTATTTTTAAGAGGTTATATAATTTGCCCGACGCGGCAAAAAAGTTCAAGATTACCCTGGTGGCGCCCCCGGTAAATTTCCACAAAGATATTTATGGCTTTAAAGGAAAAAAATCATATCGCAGTCAACCGCCTTTAGGAATCGGATACCTGGGGTCCGTCCTTCTCAAAGCCGGTTTTCAACTCTCCCTAATCGATTGCGCCGCCCACGGCTGGGATAATAAACGCTCCGCAAAACAGATCATGGACACAAAGCCGGACCTTGTTGGCATAACCTCCATTACCTTTGAGGCGCCGGCGGCTTTTTCCCTTACCAGAAAGCTAAAGAAAGACAATTCAAATCCTTTTGTGGTTTTGGGCGGCGCCCACGCAAACAGTTTTTACGATAAAATTCCCAACCAATGCCCTGAATTGGACGCCATAGCCGTGGGTGAATCTGAAGTTACCATGGTGGAGTTGTGTGAAAATCTTTCCCATGGTCTTTCTCCCAAAGGAGTATCCGGGCTTCGATATAAAACCAAAGACGGCGCCTTTTCCGATTTTGAAGAACGCCCACCAGTGGAAGACCTCGATTCATTGCCCTTTCCCGCTTATGACCTCTATAAATTTCCTCTATACAAACCTCTTCCCCACAGGGCAAAACGATCACCGTCATGGTGCATGATCAAAAGCCGGGGCTGCTCATACGGGCTGTGCACCTATTGCGAAATGTCAAAACTGGTCCGAAGACACTTTCGTTGCCATTCTCCTGCCAGGGTGGTTAGGGAGATGGAATATCTTTCTGTTGAGCATGGCGTAAGGGACATCTATTTCCAGGATGATATTTTTATAAACGATTCCATGTGGGTGGAGGAATTTTGCCGGAAACTTGTTAAAAGCGGTTTGGATATTATCTGGAGTTGCGAAAGCCGGTTTTTAGGCGCTTCAAAAGAGCTTCTTGGGCAGATGAAAAACGCCGGTTGCTGGCGAATTTATTATGGGTTTGAAGCTGGAAGCCAACGCCTTTTGGATAATATCAAAAAGGGCTTTACTCTTGAGCAGGCCAAAGAAGGGGCGGCCATGGCAAATGAAGCGGGAATGGATGTTGTGGGCTTTTTTATGCTGGGTCTCCCTGGAGAGACGCCTCAGGACGCCCTAAAAACTATCTCCTTTTCCAAGAGTCTGGGCTTGGACCACGCCATGTACGCCCTTACCCTGCCCCATCCCGATACCGAGCTTTATTCCATTTGTGAAAAGGTTGGAACGATTATTAAAGGAGGCGAGTATCATTACAAAAAAGCCTCTTATATTCCAAGAGCTTACAAAAGCGCCAAACAACTGGAGGACCTTCGGGGTAAGGCTTTTAGAAGCTTCTATCTGCGCCCATCGTATATTTGGAGATGCCTGAAAAAGATTCGCACTTTAGAGGATTTTCGCTATTACCTTCGAGGTTTTCTCGCCCTGTTTTCCTACCTGGATTAGATATGCCTTTTTGGATAGAGGATTTCAATTCCTTTGAAACTTCCAGCGCAACCAGATAATAAAACCGGAAAAGAGATGCTTGATGGAGATGGTGCGAATTATAAAAAGGTGCCGAAAAATTATCTTCAGCCTGAAATAAAATTTGAAGTTCGCCTTTTTTTGCAAGGTCAGCAACTGGTCGCCGGTCATGTTTTCCGGCACAAAAGGAAGGTCTTCCCCGGAGGGATTGAAGGTGGTGAATTTGGTCCAGTCCTCAGAAGTCAACTTCCCGCTTTTTATAAGTTCGTCAAACAATCCTGAGCCAGGCAAGGGGACAAGTATGGCGAATTTGGCAAAATCAACGTCGAGTTCAATGGGTAATGAAACTGTACGCATTGTCTCTTCCCGGGTTTCGCCAGGCAGGCCCAAAATAAAAAAGCAGCAGGTCTCAAGCCCCACTTCCTTGGCCAGGCCAATGGCCCGGCGCACCTGGTTTACAGTGAAATTCTTCTTGACCTTCTTAAGCAACCGATCCTCGCCGGATTCCACGCCAAGAAGCAACCGTCTGAAATTCGCGGATTTCATTTCAACAAGCATCTCCTTGTCAATGCAGTCCACCCGGGTCTCGGAAGTCCAGGCCACATCTTTTGGAATGCCCTGTTTTCTAATAAGTTCGCACATTTCAAAAAGATGCTTTTTGTGAATAGGAAAAATCGGGTCAACAAAGCCAATATGTTTTGCGCCAAAATCACGAATCAGCCATTGCATCTCCCTGGCAATGGCGCCGGCTTCCCGCAGGCGATATTTACCCTGGTAACCAAGGGCGCAAAAGGTGCAATTGTAAGGGCAGCCCCGTGATCCCATAATTGCCATGGCCGGCAGCGCTATGGTGACAAAAGGAAGAAAAGTATATTTTTTCCACGGTAAGGAATTCCAATCCGGACGAGGTAAAGCGTCCAGGTCCATTATCCTTTTTGAAGGACCGGTAAACTTTGGACGCCGGCTGTCAGTGGACAAATAATGGAGGCCGGGAATTGAATTCAATCTCCGGCCTGATTCAAGAGCATCCAGCAATTTCGGCAAGCTGTATTCGCACTCCCCTTCCAGAACATAGTCCGACTCTCCTTTTTCGAGAATCTCCTTTGCGAAAACCGACGCGTGGACGTTGCCCAGAATCGTCTTTATATGGGGACGCTTTTCTTTAATGAATCTGTTGAAATCAAAGACCGTCAAAGCGGTGGGCGTAAGGCACGACTGCCCTACATAGCTCGGGGAAAAATCGTCTATCGTCCTTAACAATTCACCAAAAGATAAATTGTGAGCGAAGTTATCAATGCAAAGCACCTGGTGACCGGCCTCTTTTAACGCGGAGGAAAGGCCGGCGATGCCAATGCAGGGCATAGGCTCCATTACCCTGGCAAAATCACCAAATCCTTCTTTAATATTCATGGCGGGATTTATAAGGACAATCCTGGCGAGATTCCGGGCTTTCTCTATACTTTGGTTATTCCAGGCCAATAAAATCAACTCCAACTATTGAATCGTATCAAAAACAAGGGGTAAAAACCCACGAATCACCATCCACAACAGAGTACAGGGTAAAGAGATAAGGGTAAAGAAAGATATCCGGAAATTCGTAATCGTTCAGTCACAAGGAGGTTTTAGGAAAAACGGGGAGATGTACTTGTTAAGTATCCCCACATTTTCCATATGAGATCGGGGTACACGATCCCCATTTCCCTGTTATCAGCTATTGTTGAGAAATGGGGTCATGTCCCCCGATCTCAAACCTTGGCCCCTTGTAACTGAACGATTACCAGGACGGAACATTTTTTATTGACAATAATGAGTTAACCCTATAATTAAGCATTTAAGCTAATGCTTAATGCTTAAAGGAGACATTGTGAGCCCCAAAGAGATTTCAAAGATTCACGCCAATGTATGCCAGGTCTTCGCCAACGCCACTCGCATTGAAATCATTGAAGCTCTTGTCAAGGAAGAGGCAACAACCGAATTCCTGGCCAGGCTTATCGGCACTTCCGCGGCGAATATCTCCCAGCATATCAAGCTGATGCGGGATCGCGGTATCGTGGTGAGCCAACGGAGAGGGTCTTATATATATCATCGCCTTCTAAATGATCAAATCAAAGATTTATTTTTAATGGAACGTAAACTGTTGAAGCAGATCATGGATAGAGCGGCCAGAATTGTTACCCAAGTTGGCTGAGTAGATTTGGGCAGGAGTGGAAAATGGGCGTTTCACGAAGAGATTTCTTAAAAATATCCGCCGCGACCTTTGCTTCACTTGGTTTACCCGGTTGCGGTCTCTGGGATAAAGTTGTCTCCGGCGCGGACATCACCGACCCGAGATTCGGGTATGGAGAAAACGCGAAAATCATCCCTTCATATTGCGGAATGTGCTTCTGGAAATGTGGTCTTTTAGCCCACGTTGTGGATGGAAAAGTATGGAAGTTGACAGGGAACCCCCAGGATCCCATCAGTCGTGGTCGTTTATGCGGCAGGGGCACATCGGGAATTGGCTTATTATACGATAAAGACCGGCTTCAATTCCCTCTGATTCGATCCGGTGACAACTGGAAACGAGGGTCCTGGGACCAGGCCCTTGATCGATCCGCTGATTTGTTGAAGAAAGTGGCGGATAAGTACGGTCCCGAATCCATCGCCGTCATGTATCATGGAAAGCCCGGTGACTGGTTTGCCCACCTGGGGCACGCCCTTGGCACTCCGAATATCAGCAAGCCCAGCGACGCCCAATGTCGCGGGTCCAGGGACGTGGCCTACTGGCTGACTTACGGAAAGTCTCTGGGATCGCCTGAACCCCTGGACATTGAAAACTCGAAGGTGTTGGTGCTTTTGGGATCTCACCTGGGCGAGAATATGCACATGACCCAGGTTCGGGAATTCACCAAGGTCGTTGATAAGGCAAATCAGGGCAGGGCGAAAATCGTTGTTGTTGACCCCCGCTTCTCCACAGCAGCCTCAAAAGCCTGGCGCTATCTCCCAATCAAGCCTGGAACCGACCTGGCTCTTTTACTCGGATGGATTCACGTACTTTTACACGAAGGGCGATACGAAGGCGAACTGATCGACGGGAAATACCTTGACCAATATGCCCACGGCCTTCCCGAGTTGACTGAGCACGTTAAAAAATACACACCGGAATGGGCATACGGAGAAACTGGAATAGAACCGGATGTGATTCGCGAGGTCGCCCATGAGCTCGCTGCCAATTCTCCCAATGTACTGATTCATCCCGGCCGCTTCAACGCGCGTAATGGCCAGGATGCCCAGCGAGGGCGGGCCGGAGCGATTCTGAACGCCCTTTTAGGCAGTTGGGGACGAAAAGGCGGATTTATTATCGCCGACAAGCCCAATGTCCCAAAGATGCCCTATCCGGAATATCCCCATTCCAGCAAGCCAAAGGTGGATCATGGGCGATATCTAATAACGTCCAAGCCGCCCATGAGCGAACTGGTCCGCGCCACCATCGACCGGAAGCCATATCCAATCAAGGCGTGGATCGTTTCGGGAACAAATTTCTTTCATGCCGAACCTGACAGAAAAAAGCTGGAAAAGGCTCTTGCCAATCTTGACGCGCTGATCGTTGTGGATGTTCTGCCATCCGAGCCTACAGGATACGCCGACGTGGTTCTGCCCGAGTCGACATATCTTGAGCGCCATGACGACCTGACAATAAAGAGATTTAAACCCTCCTTTATCTCCTATCGCCAGCCGGTAATTAAACCCATGCACCAAACCAAACCTGGTTGGTGGATCGCCAAGGAGCTGGGCCGGCGTCTTGGCGCTGGTGATTTTTTCGCCTTTGAAAACGCCGAGAAGATGATGGATGACAGATTAAAAAAAGCAGGCGTCGATTCGGCGAAACTCAAGAAAACCGGCGTGATTGAATTTGATCCCGGCCCTCTTTCCATTGAAAAAGGCCGATCCATGACATTTGGCACGCCAACAGGCAAGATCGAGCTATACAGCACGGTTCTTGCTGATGCCGGTGGAGAGCCTTTGCCTGTTTACCGCCCGCCCTTTCCAATAAAAAGCGGCTATTTCCGGCTCCTTACAGGGCGTTCACCGATTCACTCATTTTCCAGAACCAACAACAACAAGCTGGCTACCGACCTTATGGCGGAAAACCAGCTCTGGATCAATCCCCAGGCCGCGCGGGTAGCGAGAGTAAGAAAAGGCGATGTGGTGAAGTTGGAGAACCAGGACGGTGTAAAAAGCACTTTTTCCATAAAGGTCCGGGTCACTGAGCGAATCCGCCCTGATTGCGTTTTCATGGTTCACGGTTTTGGATCCTGGGCCAAGAAACAGCGCCGGGCATATGGCAAGGGCGCCTGTGATAACGAGCTTATGACAAGGATCAGGGTCGATCCGATCATGGGCGCGACGGGCATGGGCATGAACGATGTTCGCTTGATAAAGGAGGCATGATCAAATGGCGCGTCTGGCCATGGTTATAGATACGAGAAAGTGTGTCGGCTGCATGGACTGCATAGTCGCGTGCCAGACCGAAAACAACACACCCGAGGGTCTGCACCGGGACTGGGTCCGCACCATCACAGAAGGAACTTTCCCGAATCTTCGACACGAGATACGGTCTGAACGTTGTCACCATTGCGCAAAAGCGCCTTGTGTTGGCGTCTGTCCAACCGGCGCGAGCTACATCAATAAAGACGGCGCCGTATTGGTAAATCCGGCCAAATGCACAGGTTGCAAAGCCTGTATCGCGGCATGCCCTTACAATTCCAGATACGTCCACCCCAAGGGATATGTGGACAAATGCACCTTCTGCACACATCGAGTTATAAAGGGTGAAAAACCGGCTTGCGTATCGGTCTGCCCTACTGAGTGTTTGACTTTTGGAGACGTGAGTGACCCCACCAGTGAAGTAAGCAGGCTTATCAAAAAAAACAGGGTCAAGAGAATCAACCAATACGCGGGAACAAAGCCCCAGTTGTATTTTATTTATTAGCGGGTTTTCGCGATGAAGCCCGTGTAGCGATTCATGGATGAATCGCCATTTTCAATGGCTGCAAAGTCATTAAAATGAAGCAAATGAAAAACCACGCTTTTTGATTTGCGTTTCTTAAAAAGTATCAGGATGTACTTTTTGAGATTAAATTTAAGAGTTTGGCTATGTTGGAAACCACAATTACAAGACACAATCACCTGATTGATCCCCACCTGCACATATGGGAATGGCAGATTCCTGTTTATCTTTTTCTCGGAGGCCTGACCGCGGGGTTGATCATTCTCTCCTCGCTGGTAAAGATATATGGCAGGGAGGATATCTTTCAAAGGACTATGAAGATAGGGGCCCTTATCGCGCCGATCGTGGTTTCCCTTGGCATGTTCATGTTGCTTCTGGACCTTGGTTACAAGCTCCATGTTTTTCGTTTTTATATGGATTTTAATCTCAAATCCGCCATGAGTTGGGGTGCGTGGATATTGGTGTTTATCTATCCGGCCAACGCTCTTTTTCTTGCCGCAGTCTGGGAACTGCCTGAAAATCGGCGTCTTGATTTTTTGCGAAACAGATTGAGCCCTCTATTCTCCTGGGCTCAAAAAAACGCCAAAGGCATCGCAAAGATCAACCTGGTTTTGGGCATTGCTCTTGGAATTTATACAGGAGTTCTTCTTTCGACCTTTGTGGCTATGCACCTTTGGAACTCGGGACTCCTTGGACCTCTATTCCTCTTGTCGGGAGTTTCCTCCGCCGCGGCTTTAATGGTGCTGATCGAGAAAAGCTCAGAGGCCAGGCACGCGCTGGCTAATGTTGATCGCTATCTGATTCTCGCCGAATTACTTATGATCACCTTGCTTTTGATCGATCTTCTCTCAGGCTGCATGATGAATAAATGCGCGGCGCGGTTCCTGATTTCCGCTGATTTCTCGGTTTTCTTCTGGGTCTTTGTTGTCGGCCTTGGTTTGGTTCTGCCCCTTGTCATTGAGTGGCTCGCGGAAAAAACCGATTCTCATAAAGCATCATGGGTCGCGCCGGTTATGGTTTTATGCGGAGGGTTGGCCCTTCGATTTTTATTTGTAGTAGTTGGGCAGGCGGTGACCTGCATCCAAAAAGGAATTTTGTAATGGAAAAAGGAAATGTCTCGGAAAAACCCTACCTGAATCCCTATATCGCGGGAATCCTTCTGGGCCTGCTGCTTCTGGCAACCTTCTTTATTTCCAGCAAAGGGTTCGGCGCGTCGGGCGCCCTGTCAAAAATAGTGGCCAACGGGATTCATATTGTGGCGCCTGGCCATGTGGAAAACCATGAATATATGGCGCGATATGTTGCAAAAACAGAAAAGCCGGACCATGGAACCTGGCTTATGATTGAACTGCTGGGCGTAATTGTGGGAGGCTTTCTCTCTGGAATGTGGAGCGGGCGGCTTCGTATCGACGTTGAAAAAGGACCGAACATCGGCATAAGGGGCCGACTGTTTTACGCCCTTTTAGGCGGCGTGCTTATTGGAATCGCGGCCAGAATGGCCAGAGGATGCACCAGCGGCCAGGGAATTGCCGGGGGCGCCATGCTCTCGGCGGGAAGCTGGATATTCCTGATGGCAATTTTCGCCGGTGGATTCGCGACGGCTTACTTTGTTCGCAAACAATGGATATAAGGTGACCAATATGCTTGGACCACTGGTGACAAACGGAATCATCGGAGCTTATACAGACCTGGTATTCGCTTTTTTTATCGGCATTGGCTTTGGGGCGATTCTCGAACAAGGGGGGTTCTCCTCCGGCAGAAACATCACAGCCGTTTTTTATCTTCGTAATTTTGCCGTGCCTAAGGTGATGTTCTCAGCCATGCTGACAGCGGGTGTGGGAATTCTCATCAGCCACAGCGCCGGCCTTATGGACGCGACGAAAATATTTCTGCCTCCAACTTACATCTGGCCCCACATGGTCGGCGGCCTGATCTTTGGCGTGGGAATGGTAGTATCCGGTTATTGCCCGGGCACCTCGGTAGTATCAAGCGCCATCGGACGAAAAGACGCCATGTTCGCCCTAGGCGGAATGTTTCTCGGCACCATTATTTTCAGTGAAGCATACCCATTGTTAAAGGGCTTTAAGTACTCAGGGCAGATGGGCAAGCTCTCCCTGGTGGAAGTCTTTTCCCTGCCTGTCGGATTTGTTTTTCTTCTGGTGGTGATTTTCGCCCTTGGCTTTTTCTGGTTCGCGAATCTCATGGAATAGAAATTTGGCGGCAAAGAAAAAAAGAGCACTCTCGGCCCCTGGAACACCACCACGGAGCGTTGGCTGGCCGGCGTTTTGATTGTTGTCGCCCTTATTATCGGAATCGGCGCCATGGCTTTAACGCCGGGTAAAGCCGATACAGCCATTAAAGGCATATCGCAATATCAGAGCTTGGCTGAAAACCATAACGCCATAGACGCCGCGACCTTGGAAAAACTCATCAACGGCAAACAAAAGATATTCTTCCTGGTGGATGTGCGTGAAAAATCAGAATTCGAGAAAGGCTCTTTACCCGGCGCGTACAACATGCCCGCCTCTTCTTTGACAACCCGGGAAGGACTGGATCGTATTCCTGAAGATCGACAGGTTATTTTATACGACGCCGATGGGTCCCAGGCATTTCAACTGGTCCCGTTGCTTCGGTACAACGACAAAGATGTCATGGCTCTTTCCGGTGGTCTTTTAGGTTGGGCAAAACTCAAGGCCGGTGACAACAGCGCCGGATTCAAACTCGCGGCGCCTGCTGCCGCGCCTCCTCCCCCGCCTGTGCCAAAAGGTGGAAAAGGGGGCAAGGGCGGTTTCAAAGACGAAGGGTGTTAAGGTGACAGTGTCCCACCGGGGTTGTCGTTGGTTGCCTCATAGCTCGCCATGGTCGGTTATCATGTCCGGATTTGAATATTTCAGCCGATAAAAAGCCATGCCGCTGCCTCTTGTGATTAGCGTGTATTGATTGGAATTATCCAACATCATGCTGAGCCTGTTTAAAACAATTTCCTTTTCAGGTTCCTGCCCTTCTTTGACTCGCTCTACCCATACTCTGACCATCTGTTTAAAACCCGATTTCCCCGCGGTTTCATCGTCAAGAACCACCACGAAAAAGTCGATCTCATAAAGAGCCGGTTCCCCTTTGGAAGTATATGGCACGCTTGTAGTGGGAAAAAAAGGCCATGTATGGGGACGGGCCATGGAGATGCAGGCTCGAAATCTTTCGTTGTCATTATTGACGTCAGGGATATGTGGAATGGTTATAATCGATGGGTAGCAGAATTTTTTTGGCCCCACGATTTGATCCGAAACCTCGGCTATAACCCGAGCTCTTTTGTTGAATATGTCAATCTTGTCGGACCAAACTTGTTTTACGAGAAAAGCGTAATCAGGGAGGTCCTCGCGAGAGGTGTAGAATATGGGATAATCCTTTCTGTGACGCCCTGTAAAGGACTGGGTGAAGGCTGTAAATGTCATGAAAAATAACAGATAAATGGTAATTACAGCAAGAATTCTATTTTTAATAATCAATCTTTCGGCCGCGAGTCCGGCAAGGATGCATAGGGCGGGAACAGAATCGAGAATGTACACTAAATCCATTTTTTTTATCGGTACTAGGATAAACAAAGGCGCCAAAGCCCAGATTGCTAGAGGAAAATGTTTTCGCATTCCATTAAAGGTGAATATCGAACCCAGAATCAGAATCAGAATTGCCGGCATATTCATAATACGGAAAAAGATATGGAGAGGGTAATAAAGTATATTATTCAACCAATTTTCGGTAGCCTCCGTCTGGTATTGCCCTAACTCGCTAAAGTGATATTGAAACTGCCGCCCCCACTGGGCGTTGTCTAGTAAGAGCAGGGAGCAGGAAACGCCAATAATAAAAGCCCCGATCCACGGCGCCATCAATCTCCATCTGCCAATTTCACCTTCTTTTAGTCTTTTCAAGGTGGCCATAACGCAAAGAATGAGCATGATGATAGCCAGATTGATCTGGACCAGGGCCTGGAAGGTAATAATCGTGCCCATCAATGTAGCGGTCAAACCACACCCCAGAGCCAAAGGGAGATTATATAATCCCTTGGATCGAGAGAATCTCAGAAAAAAATAGAAAAACCACATGATCGCGGCCATTTCAAGAAGAGTGCTCTCATAGGCCTGGGAAAGCCCTATAACCGGCGGCATGGCGGCGGTGACCACGGCGCAGGTAAACCCACACGTTGGATTTCTAAGCTCCATTCCAACAAAAAACGCCCCCAGAATAATAACTATTAGTCCAAATAGATTGGGCAGCATTAAAACGTAAAAGGACATACCCAGAAGCCTCGCGGTAAACACACTCAGGTAATAAAAGCCGGACTTGGGAAAAGGAAGAGCGATATCTTCAGGCACAGTGTTGAAAATGGTCTGGTAATTCCAACTACCCCAATGAATATTGTCGTGCATAAGAAACGACGCCGCGGTGTTTCCCCCAAAAAGAACCAGAAACCATAAGCCGGCATACAATAAAATAAGCAGCCACAAAAGGGAGAAGGGGTGGAGTTTCAAAATGAGCTTCATGATAAAAAACTATATCTGTTTGAAAAATATGTCGAGAGAAAAGGCTGGTCAACGGTAATCGTTTAGTTACAAAGGAGTTTTTGGGAAAAGCGGAGATCGGGGTACACGATCCCCATTTCCCTAATATCATTGACAATGCCGGCCATT
>CAYSHR010000061.1:2367-11491 GCA_964430795.1 uncultured bacterium | reverse complement strand
CTCATTCGTCATGTCCGGTTGTTTACCGATCCAATCCCCTTCGTTGTAGAGATTGTGGAAAGTCTTGATGGTTTTCTGCAGATTCTCTCTCCAACATTTTACTTGAGCAGTCTTATTTTTCTGGCCGCTCTTTCCGCTCTGCTTTTAAGAAGAATATACAATCCTCAGGTTCGTTATATATCTCTTCCCGCTGATTATTTCCCTCTATTTTTGATTCTGGCAATCGGAATAACGGGCATCTTTATGAGATACATAACCAAAGTCGATATCGAGGCTGTTAAACAGACCACTCTGGCCTTGACTTCCTTATCTTTTTCAGCCCCGGAATCGGGAATCGGCGCCATGTTTTACGCTCACCTTTTTCTGGTAAGCATCCTTCTTGCCTATTTCCCATTTAGTAAACTATTACACGGTGCCGGCGTTTTTATGAGCCCGACCCGCAACCTGGCCAATAATAACAGAGAGAAGCATCACGCAAATCCCTGGGACTATCCTGTAAAAACTCACCATTACCATGAGTACGAGGACGAGTTCAGGGAGAAGATGGTAAAAATGGGAATCCCTGTTGACAAACCCATTGAAACCTCAGCGGAAAAGGAAGAATAAACCATGTCTGACCTTAAGCCTGAAGAGCTGTTGAGGTTTGATTTCAAGCCTCCCAAGACCGGGTGGATGGATACCCCAACCGAATTTAAGGATGGCACCTGGAGTTTTCCAGCCAAGGCCTCCAAGCTGGAGTACCTTGGACTGCCCAACCCCAGAGATTGGTCACCCAAAGATGAGGATTGGAAACTTCCTGAAAACTGGAAGGAAATCGTTCTCAAAGAACTCCATGAGCGGATCAAAAAGTACCGCACTTTGCAGATATATATGGATATCTGTGTAAGATGCGGCGCCTGCGCGGATAAGTGCCACTTTTTTATCGGTGGAGGGGATCCGAAAAATATGCCGGTTCTCAGGGCGGAACTTTTGAGATCTGTCTACAGAAAGGAATTCACCACCGCCGGAAAGATTCTGGGCAGGTTCGCCGGTGCCAGAGAGTTGACTATTGATGTATTCAAAGAGTGGTTCTATTACTTTTTTCAATGCACTGAGTGCCGTCGATGCTCGGTTTTTTGCCCATATGGCATAGATACCGCGGAAATCACCATGCTTGCCAGAGAGCTTCTTTTGGCGGTGGGTTGCCATATAAATTGGGCCATGGAGCCCGTGGCCAACTGTTTCCGCACCGGCAATCACCTTGGTATTCAGCCTCATACACTGGCGGATAATCTCGAATTTATCATTGATGATATCGAAGACATTACCGGAATCAAAGTGGATATCCCCATCAATAAAAAGGGCGCCGAGATTCTTTTTGTTTATCCATCCGCCGACGTATTTGCCGATCCGGCGATTTACACCTTTATGGGGTACGCCCTGCTCTTCCACCAGTTGGGCCTGAACTACACCATCAGCACCTACGCCTCTGATGGAGGCAACTTCGGTCTCTTTACATCTCATGAGATGTTCAAGCGCCTTAACGCCAAGATTTACGCTGAAGCGAAACGCCTTGATGTAAAATGGATTCTCGGTGGCGAGTGCGGGCACATGTGGCGAGGTGTTCATCAGTATATGAACACAGTAAACGGCCCACCGGATTTTCTGGAAGAACCTGTTTCCCCAATAACCGGCACCAGGTTTAAGAACGCCAAATCAGCTAAAATTGTCCACATTGCCGAGTTCACAGCGGACCTTATCCGCAACAATAAACTCAAATTCGACAAAAAGCGCAACGTGAGAAGGAATGTCACTTTCCATGATTCATGCAATCCGGCCCGGGCGCTGGGATTGTTTGAAGAACCTCGTTATATTATCAACCACATTGTGGATAAATTTTACGAAATGCCGGACAACACTATCAAAGAAAACACATTCTGTTGCGCCGGCGGCGCCGGCCTTGGCAACGAGGAAAATCTGGAAATGCGCCTTCGTGGCGGATTGCCAAGAGGTAGCGCCTGCGCCTATATCAAAGAAAAACATGGCGTCAACACTCTCTTATGTATCTGCGCCATTGACAAGGCCACCTTGATTCCCCTGGTTGACTATTGGGTCCCGGGAAGCCTGGAGGTGGCCGGTATTCATGAACTGGTTGGCAATGCCCTTATTATTGACGGTGAAAAAGAGCGGGAACTCAACCTTCGAGGTGAGCCGCTGTTTTCCGAGGAAACGGAGGGAGATGACTGATGTATGATTCCAGCAAAATCATCGCCGGACTGGTCATCTTTATTTTTCTATTGACCCTTCCGGTCTGGTATAACGCGTTTTCCAGCGGAGAAGGTCCGCCGATCATTCCCAAACCCACTGGGGACTGTGGCAAGTGCGTATTACCGAAAATAGAAATGAAAGCCGAGCACATGAAACTGCTTAACCAATGGCGCGACGAAGTTGTTCGCCATGGCGACAGATACTATGAGCATGGCTGCGCGGACGGCAAAACAGCCCTACGTGAAAAAAGTCTCTCTAAAGGCTGCCTTACGTCGGACTGCCATCAAAGCCAGGAAAAATTCTGCGATAAATGCCACAATTACGTTGGAATAACCAACTACTGTTGGGATTGTCACATTATTCCGGAGGGATCAACCGATGGATGAAACCAGAAGACGATTCTTAAAATATGCCGGTGGAGCGGCGGTCCTAGTTGCCGGAAGCAAGCTTGTCACAAGGGCAATTGCTTCAGATCCTGTAGCTTCCTCCACCTCAAAAGCATCATCCAAGCCTCTATGGGGCATGGTTGTTGACTTGCAAAAGCTGGCCGGGAAGAACATCGACCATATTGTGGCCGCGTGTCACAAAAAGCATAATGTGCCGAATTTGCCCGGTAAACACGCTGTAAAATGGATTTGGCCGGAAAAATACGAAGGCACTTTTCCAAATACTCATCACGGATATACTCCCGGTTATCTGAAAGAGAAATCATTGCCGGTATTGTGTAACCATTGCGCCAATCCGCCCTGTGTTCAGGCATGCCCTACTCAGGCTACGTTTCAGAGACCTGACGGCGCGGTTGTAATGGATTTTCACCGTTGCATCGGTTGCAGATTTTGTGTTTCAGCCTGCCCTTACGGGGCAAGGAGCTTGAACTTCCTCAATCCATTTTCGGATAATGAGAGAAGAAAATTAAATCCCGAGTTCCCTACAAGAACAAAGGGTGTTGTTGAAAAATGCAATTTCTGCGCTGAACTGGATTTAACCAAAGAAAAGCCCTATTGCGTCCGAGCCTCCTCGGACAATGAGCTTGTTTTTGGCAATCTTAATGATCCAAACTCTGAAATAAGAAAAATTCTCGACAAACGATTCGCGATAGTCCGTAAACCAAGCCTTGGGACACTCCCAAAGGTCTTTTACGTAGTTTGAGGCGACGATGATTGAATATGCGATTTCTGGCAGTCGTAGATACTGGAAGTGGATAGGCTTTCTGCTGGGTATCATTGGTATTGGTTTTCTCTGCTACCTAAAGCAGTTAAATACCGGTTTGGGCGTCACTGGAATGACCAGGGATATTACATGGGGATTTTACATTGCCCAGTTTACCTTCCTGGTTGGCGTGGCGGCATCAGCGGTAATGGTTGTTCTGCCCTACTATTTACATAATTTTAAACAATTCGGAAAAATCACAATTCTTGGCGAGTTTCTGGCCATAGGTTCGGTGGTTATGTGCCTCACCTTCGTTTTTGTAGATTTAGGGCAGCCAAGACGCATTCTCAATGTCTGGCTCTACCCTTCACCAAATTCGGTCATGTTCTATGATACCATTGTTCTTTTCGGATACCTGGTCATTAACGCGGTGGTTGGCTGGATTGCTCTTACCGCTGAATACAAAATGACCGCGCCGCCAAAATGGGTCAAACCCCTCATCTATCTCTCCATACCCTGGGCAGTAAGCATTCACACAGTCACCGCTTTCCTATACAGCGGTCTTGTGGCTCGGGGCTTCTGGCATACCGCCATTATCGCGCCTCGATTTCTCGCTTCGGCATTCGCGTCAGGGCCGGCGTTGCTGATTATCCTCTGCCTTGTGGTTAGAAAGCTGACCAAGTTTGACCCGGGTAAGGAAGCCCTTCAAAAACTGGCTCAGATTGTAGCCTACGCCATGATTATTAATGTCTTCTTTGTCCTTTTGGAATTCTTCACTGTATTTTATTCTCAGATGCCTTCTCATATGCATCATCTCGAATATCTATTTTTCGGACATGGCGAATATAGCAATCTCGTGCCCTGGATGTGGACAGCTACGGCCCTGGCCTTCTTTGGCATCTTCCTTCTCCTGGTTCCAAAATACCGGCAAAATGAAAAACTTCTCGCCGTCGCCGCTGTGGCTGTGTTCTCCGCGGCCTGGATCGACAAGGGCCTTGGCTTTATCGTCGGCGGATTTGTGCCCAATGCCTTTGAACAGTATTCCGAATATGTGCCCACCCTTTATGAGTTGGGAATCACTCTTGGCGTCTACGGCATAGGAATCCTTGTAATCACTCTTCTTTACAAGATGGCCACCTCTATTAAAGAGAGAGCTGATATCTAGTTTCTGTCCAGGAACAGCCCTTTTCCCAATCTCGGCGTCAATCTTCGGATTTGATTGTTCGACGTACAAAAGTACGACTTCCCACTGATCCTTGATTTGTCTGACCTTGTAAAAAATTACTCATTCCTGGGCTGGAAACCAAAATCAGCCCTGTCCGGGTTTTAGGACAGGAACTATCTAATAATATTCCTACCCAAAAAGCGCGTTTTTTTTTACAAAAGCGCTTTTTTTTGTTATCTTTCAAAATATCCGGGGTATATCCATATTACTTAAATAATCATTGGAGGTTGCCATGAGGCGTATTTACTTATTTACATTTTTATTTCTATTCCTTTTTTCAAGTCTGGCTTTCGCGGGAATGAGCGCCCAGGAAATTGAGACTATCAAAGTAAAGACCGGACCAATAATTATAAATATTTTGGAGTCATTAAAAGCCAAAAACTATGAAAAAATGACGGAAAATTTCGCGAAACCCATGCTCGACGCCCTACCGGCATCCAAACTTGAAAAAACCAATAAAGATACTTTTTTACCGGAGTTGGGTGAATATGTTTCCATGACCTTCGACCGGATTGAGGAAAAGGGCAAGTACGCGGTTGTCTATTATCTGGCCAAGTTCACGAAAATTGACAAGGTCATTGTTCAAACATCTTTTGAAAAGGGTGACAAGGATTATAAAGTTCAGGGACTCTATCTCAAGCCATACCCGACAGCAAAGAGAGTTGATAAGAACGAGACCGAAAAGCTTTTAAAAGCTCTTGGACCTGTGGCGGAAAATTACTTTGACGGCTTAAAGGATAAAAATTTCAAACAGATGACCACCCATTTTTCAGATAAAATGCTTGAGGTTTTGGGACCTGAAAAGCTCAGAGAATCATATGAAAAAGAGGTTTTTCCTGTTTTTGGAACATTAGTCAGCGCCAACTTTGACAATATTGATCAGGACGCCAATTATACATATGTATATTATCTTGTGAAATATTCAAAGGGCGCCACCTTACGGGTAAAATTTGTTTTTAAATCCGGCGATAAAGAGAAGAAAATATATGGCCTCTGGGAAAAACCTTTGTAGAAGAGAAAAAATGTTTATTTTCGCGACTCCCGGGAATTAATCTCAAAGGAGACATCACGCTTGATAAGAAAACTCTCGTTTTTCCTTTGACCATCTTACTTGCCGCTTGGGTTGGATGCGGAGACGATGATGATGATGACGGCAATTACGATACGGTATGGGAAGAAGAAGGCTAACTGGACCATTGCGATGAACTCGTTTGGCAGGTAAACCATTGCAAAGAAGAACTGTCAATTGACGAAAGCGACATAAACGATGACGCTTGTGCTGCCCAGACGGGTCTTGACTGGGACTGTCTTTCCCAATGTTGGGATGATGATCAGCATTCCTGCGCCACGGACGGCTGTATCGCCGACTGCCTTTAACACGCAGGGTTCCAACTGGACATTAGCCGCTTTATTTTCCATGTTAACATTTAGTCAAAATTCGGAGGATATATTGTTTCCGCCTGTTTTCTATTCTCGCTTAAATAAAATTATAATAGTTCTAATTCTGGTCGCCCTGATTTTCCCTCTTTTATCAATAGGAAGCGATTATGTCTGGCCGGTAAAGGGAATTGATGTCAATGTAACTTCAGTTCTAAATGATAATAGATCCGGTCACCCCCACGGTGGCATTGACATCTTACTTTTTGGTAAAGTAGGCGTCGTTCCCATTGTCTCTGTAGCTGATGGCGTTTTGATGCGAATCAGAACTTAAACCCGTGGCTATGGCAATGCCCTTTTTTGGCTTGGCAATGATATTGATTTATCGCGAAAAACGGTAACCGGCGCTTCCGGTGGGATATCCGACTTTTGCGTTATTGAAGATTCTGAGCCGCCGAAAATATTTACTCCTAAGAGGAATCAAAAAAACATAGTCAGCTTGTTGGGGCGTTAATAACATCCGAATACCTTTGTTCATATCTATTGCCTGTTTCCATGCTCTGCCCATTCCATCCAGGATTGGAATCAGTTTTTCACATTGCTCAGGGGTTGTGGCAAGTTTTGGCTGATTTTTCTCGAAATACAACAACCCACCCAATACTTTGGGGAAGCTTACAGGATAGGGCGAGTAGGGCCCTCCTCCTTTTTCATCTTCCAATCCGGGGTTATCTTGACCCGGCTGAACGAGTTAATCATCCGGGTTGTACATGGGCATTTCATCCAGGAGAAATATGATGGTCAGGAAAACAACCGCGGCACTGGCCACTCCTGTTATAAAGGCTATGATTTTACCTTTATTAAGGTTCAATTATTTATTCTCGCCATTATTTTTATGTAACGTTTCTAATTCCTTTTAAGAGCAAGGTCAAGGAGGTTGTTCGCCAAATCACTGAATTTAGGGGTTGACACATGAATTTCATTTACTTAATATTCAGCACTTTTCACAGGTGTTTTTAAGAAGGCGAAGCAATGGCTTATCATCACAGACAGAGCGTTTATCAGGCGTTGGGGAAAATCCCGGCAGACCTGGTTTTGACCGGTGGAAAAATCGTAGACGTCCAATCCGGCTTGATCAAGCCCGGTTGGGTGATAATTAAAGGGCGAAGAATTGTCGGGCTCTTTGATAAAAGCAAAGCCCATATTGACTCAAGCACCAAAGTGATGGATTTGAAAGGGCGATATGTTATTCCCGGATTGATTGAGCCTCATATCCATGTGGAAAGCAGCATGCTGACACTGACCAATTTCAGCCGGGCTGTTTTACCAAAAGGCACTACTACGGTTATCAACGATCCCCATGAGATCGCGAATGTTCTTGGCGTGCGCGGCGTACGGCAAATCATGAACGAGGGTTACTACACCAATGTCACTTTTTATTTTACCGTTCCTAGTTGCGTGCCCTCTCTTAGCGATGAATTTGAGACCTGCGGGACTACCTACACAATTGAGGATATAAAGACCCTTCTCCTTGAAAAATCTTCCATCGGTCTTGGTGAGATGATGGATTTTCCAAGGGTGGTAGCCGGCGATTTCAGAGTGCTGGAAAAAATCTATGAAGCTTATAGAATCCGGGGCTTTAAAAAGCTCCGCCCTGTTATTGACGGCCACAGCCCTGGTCTTTCCGGTATTGAGCTTTCATCTTACATCAACGCCGGCATTATGGCTGATCATGAGTGCAGCAGCGGTGAGGAACTTGAGGAGAGAGTCGCCAAGGGAATGTTCGTGATGATAAGAAACGGCAGCAGCGCCCGAAATATGGAAACGCTGCTATCCTACGTTATTGATAAGGGGATCGATACCCGTCGGTTGATGTTCTGTTCAGATGACAAGAATCCCTATGATATATTACACAAAGGGCATATCGATTTTACCCTGAAAAAGGCAATGGAACTTGCTAAAGACTCAGGTGGGCGACTAAAAGAGATGGATGTCATCCGAATGGCGACATTGACCCCCGCTGAGTTTTTCAATATGCACTACAGGGGTCGGTTGGGTATCGGGACCCGGGCCGATATAGCGGTTGTAAACGATCTTTCGGATTTTGAAGTCCATTCCACAATCTGCTCCGGGAAACTGGTTGCCCGGGAAGGTCAAATTATTGAGGATGTTGAAGACTTCCCATATCATGAGACCATGCTCAATTCCGTGAAAATCCCACGGGCTTTTTCAGCCGAGGATTTCAGCGTCAAATCAACTGGAAACTCGCGAAAAGTACGTGTAATCGGAATGGAACCGGGAAGCCTGCTCACCGCTCACCTTGAAATGACGTTGAAGGTAACAGATGGCGCCGTACAGCCTGATATTGAGCAAGATGTCCTCAAAGTCGTTGTTATTGAACGTCATAGAGGAAGAAATAACTACACTGTGGGATTCATTAAAGGTTTTGGTATTAAACGAGGCGCCATAGGCGTCACTATCGGGCACGACTCCCACAATCTGGCGGTGATCGGGATTGACAACGGTGATATTGCCTGCGCTGTGGATGAAGTCGCGAAACAGCATGGCGGAATTGTCGCTGTGCGGGATCAGAAGGTGATGGCCTCTCTGCCGTTGCGGGTGGGGGGATTGATGTCCCAGGAATCACCTGAAGCCGTGGTTGAAAAGAAAAGCAAAATATTCGACGCCTATCGCGACCTTGGCGGCGAGCTGGAAGAACCGATCATTGCCATGAGCTTCATACAGTTGCCTGTGATTCCAAGCCTGAAAATAACCGATAAAAGCCTTGTGGAGATGGGACCTGAAGGACCAAAAAAGGTTTCCCTGTTCGTGGACTGATTCAGCCATTCAGTTTGACAAGACCCAATTTAGCTTACTTGTCAAAAAGATGAACAACGATCCGGTGATCGGTTGGAATCTCCCTCATTTTCTCGGGTAATTCCGCCAGGCCGTCGCAATAAGCCATGGAGCGCAGAAGTCCGCTGCCCTGGGGCGCCGAAGGAGAGAGTAAAATCTCTTCGTTGTTTTTTTTGACATTGACCCTGGACCAGAAAGTAAGGCCTGGAACTTTTCTAAAAGGCTTTTCAAAGCGCCCTGTGCATGTTTTCCTGAAAAGTTCTTTATGTCCAA
>CAYSHR010000061.1:0-2267 GCA_964430795.1 uncultured bacterium | reverse complement strand
AACCATTACTGAAACAATGTTTCCAGGCAATCCGAAGAACAGGGCGGCGCCTTTGTGTCCACCCACCAGGGGTTTTCCCGGGCGTTGGGAGAGTTTATGAAACAGGATATTAACTCCCGCGTCAGCAGACGCCTGCCCAACATAGTCATAATCTCCCATGGATACGCCACCGGTTGTCAGAAGGATGTCGCATTCATTCATCCCTTTGGAAATGGCTTTTTCAAGAGCTTTTCTGTCATCGCCGATGATTCCGTAACTAACGGGCAAGGCGCCGCTTTCGGACACCTGATTATAGAGAGAAAACTCATTGGCATTGCGAACCATTCCGGGTAAAAGAGGGCGTCCGGGATTTGCCAGTTCCTCTCCAGTGATAAGTATGCCGACCTTTGGTTGCCTGTAAACATCCAAGCTCCCATGCCCTGCTACTGCCGCCAGTCCGATACGCGCCGGATTTAATATTGTCCCAGCAGAGAATATGGTTTCACCATTTTTTAAGTCTTCTCCCATGGGACGAATATCCAGGCCCGGAGCACCCTCAGTCTGGATTAGAACCTCATTTTTTTTGGATTTTGTATATTCAACCATGATTACGGCGTCGGCGCCTTTGGGTATGGGAGCCCCGGTCATGATTTTTGAAGCGTTGCCGGATGTCACGGTAAACTCCGGGCATTTTCCAGCGGGTATCGTCTCGATAACTTTCAATGTTTTTGGGTTTTTTACGGAGGCGCCCCTGGTATCATCGGCTATCACCGCGTATCCATCCTTTGCTGAATTTTCAAAGGGCGGATTGTCATCAAGAGAAACAACTTGCCTGCCTATTACCCGGCCAAGAGCCTTCTTCAAGTCAACTTTTTCCAGGGGCAAGGGTTTGGCAAGGTCCAACATCAACCGTCTGGCTTTAAAAGGGCTAATCAACGGGTGTTCTCCTGATTATTCATTATATTTTTTTATCGCCTGCTCAAGTTCATCCAGGCCAGGGCGGATTGCTTTTGGCACAGCGCGCCTTATGGACGCCGCCTGGATATCCTTCAGACCGGTTCCAGTAACCAGAAGCACGCATCTTTCTTTTGGATCAACAAGGTTTTGTTCACGGGCGACAAGAAAACCGGCCATTGCCGCGGCGCCGGCGGGTTCGGCAAAGACCCCGGTTTTTTGGGCCATCATTCCTATGGCGTCTAAAATCGCGTCATCGCTGACTTCCACACCGGTCCCTCCGGATTCTCGGATTCTTTTTAAGCAGACAAGGGCATTTCTCGGCGCCTTTACATTAAGACTGTCGGCAATACTATCTCCATTGCCAACTGGAATATCATTTTTTGCACCTGCTTTTAAGGCGCGAACAATGGATGAGGATTTCTCCGGCTGAACCGCGATCAACCTGGGTTGCCTGGCTAAGGCTCCTGTTTTTATCATGTCGGCGAATCCTTTGGCCAGGCCCGCTAATATCACGCCATCACCCGTTGGTATAAAGACCACATCCGGCGCATCCGGCGACATATCCGCCACTATTTCCAATGCGGCGGTTTTTTTGCCTTCGATGGTGAAGGGGTTGTAAGCGGTATTACGGTTGCACCAGCCGAATTTCTCACAGGCTTTTAAAGAGAGATCGAATGCCTGGTCGTAACTGCCGTCAACCGGTATCAATCTCGCGCCATAATTCATCATCTGAACCAGTTTTGCCGGCGGCGCCGATTTAGGAACAAGGACAACCGACTTGATTCCCGCAGCCGCTGAAACAGCAGCCAGGGCTGTGGCGGCGTTTCCGGTAGAGGCTGTGGCCACCGTATCAAAACCATATTCCATCGCCTTGGCCACAACCAAAAAGGAGGCGCGATCCTTGGTTGAGCCGCTGGGATTCCGGGTGTCATCCTTGATCCAAAGATGTTTTAAGCCAAGACTTTTTCTCAGTTCCGGCACCGGAAGAAGAGGAGTGGCTCCAACGGGTATGGGAGGCAAAAAAGAGTTGGATGAGATAGGCAGATATGTTTCAGGCGCCCCGGCAAAGTTCATTTGATCAATGAGGCGCCGGTTTTTTTCAAATTCAATAACTACTTCGAGGACACCCCTGGTCATTCCTCCAGGCGCCTGGCGCCGGGAACAGGAAGGGCATGTATAGATCGCCTCCTGTTCGGAATAAATCGAATCGCATTCAGTACATCGAAAATGAAAAGGGGCCATTTAAAATCTCACATAATTAGAGACATCAATGCTTTTTGAACGTGCAATCAGTTTTCTGCTTGATCGTAGACCACTGATTGTGGACCGCC
>CAYSHR010000060.1:0-11492 GCA_964430795.1 uncultured bacterium | reverse complement strand
GTCCGCCCCAAAAAAGACTGAAGGGTCCTTTTCAACATCCGCTAAAATAATTTCCACGGAGTTTTTAATCCCCATTTTACTGATTGTTGAGAAGATTTGATTTTCAGTATCAGAGTCAGGCCGGCAAATAATTTTTAGCTTTGCCTCAGGAATGGCTTTTCTCACTATTTCGAAGGCTAAAAGCAGGTTTTTCCAGCTTTTTTCCATCTGGTCCCCGGCGGTTGTTAAAATAAGGGGCGCTCTTCTCATAGCTTCAGAATCACTAACCTGGATTTCGTTATTATTCCAGGAGAAAAAAACCTCGGAGACAGGCCAGAGGGATGTCTCATAGTTGCCGTACCTCACTTCAGGAAATCTCCGGCACAGATAATCTTTTACCGCCATGGAACAGACAAAAATTTTTGACGCGCCCCAGAGCACCTCTCCTTCCAAATCAGAAAATTCCCTAATTTCAGGAACGCTTACCACAAAGGGCAGATCCTTCTTTTCACAATATCGGGCAAAGGGAAGATAGGATAAATCAATACCGATAAAATGGACTAGATCAGGACCGGCACCCTTGATTATTTTATGAAATTCCGGGGTGATGATTTTTTCATATTTCGCCATCCGCCTTCTCTGAGTAACGCCAAGGGCGGACCTTTTTTTCAAGTCCGAATACTCGGTGGCAATGGCCCGGTAGCCATCCCACTTTATAGTTCGTATTGGAACCTCCCCAGGTAAGCTCTTTTTAAAAATATCCGCCCTGGCGCAAAAGAGGGATGAAGGTATCCCCATTTCCAGCAAGCCTGTCATGACATCACAGACAATATTCACGGAAGTGCCATATTGGGCCTGGTTATCAACAAAAAGTATATTCATTAAATATTAGGTTCCCATTATATTTTCTGGGCTACAAAGGCGGCCCAGTCAGACTCGTCGGTGTAATCCTCATGGGACAATCCTGAAAATACGTTTCTTATGGTAAAGCCCGCCGACTCCAAAACAGCAACGTAATCCTTTATGGAATATCCCTGATGGCTCTCACAATATTCACTGACCGCGCCGGTGGCAATATCCACAACATAGATTCTGTATACCTGGCTCTGTTTTTTTTCGTTCCAGATTTTTTCATCCAGCCACAAATGAGGTTTTTGAGACAGAGCGGATTTCTCATAAGTGTCCCAATCCTTTTCCGTGTCATTTTTCAATCCCTCGATGGTCAGAAGCTCGCTTATGTAAATCCCTCCAGGTTTGAGCCAATTGAAAATCCTTTTGGCTACACTAAAAAGCTCATCTTTGGTTAACGCGTTAGGCATGCTGTAAATGTAATAACAACCGTCATAAAATTCCGCCGGCAACTCAACTTTTCTTAAATCAGCCAAATGATACTCGATGGGCAGCCGGCTCTCTTTTAACTTCTTGTCGGCATACTCGATAGCCGCCGGGGAAAAATCAACTCCGGTGACCTTGTGCCCCATTTTTGCAAGCTCCGCAGCGTAAAACCCGGGACCGCAGGCAAGGTCGAGAATCCGGGCGCCCTCTCCGGCAAAAGAACGAAAACAGTTTTCGAGAAAAACAGATTCCTCGATTATCTTTTCATAACGCCGGCTGGCCTGATCTGTGCCCTGGGATAAATGGACCTCCAGAAGCCCCTTTGAAATCTCAGGATCATTCCAGGGCAGAGGGTCGCAATCGGAAAAAGGGGTCGGGGTTCTTTTTCGATTGTGAATTGTTTTTAAAACGCCCATCTTATTCATCCAAATCGCTACGTAATCATTCAGTTACAGGGGGGCTTTTAGGAAAAGCTGGAAAATGACCTAATGACGCTAATTTAAGAGCGTTTTCTTTGGCCAACGCCATTGCTCGTAGGGGCACGGCACGCCGTGCCCCCCTTCCCTGATAAAAAACAACATCGTTTCTCGACCTCGAATCCGCTTCGACCTATAAAGGCACGGCATGCCGTGCCCCTACGAGCCGCGAGGGAGGCGCCCTACCGGCTGTGTCGGTCATCGACAGCGGGCGCGGTGGATAAAGCCATTTGCTTGTCCACGAATAACAGGTATTAAATGTAACCAGGGCTTTACTTAGCGCCATTGGGTCATCTCCCCCGATCCCTAACCTTGTCCCCTCTGTGACTGAACGGTTACAAACTACTTCTCTTTTACTTTTTCAATCTTTAGTTCATAAGGCATGTAGACCGCCCCTGCTTCGCCTCCATGTCTTTCCCTTACTTTTATTGTGCAAAACTGATATTTCGCGTCATAAGGATAGGGCGGAAGCGGGTTTGGGCTGTCATATTCCCAGGCGCCTACAGATAGCTTGAATTCCCCTGGAAGAAGATTGAGCATGCCGAATTTTATTGAGAATATTTGTTTGCCCGTAAGAACGCCAAAGTCGATTCCGGCAAGAACCGTATTTAGCTGAAAAAGCATATTGTCAAATTTGTCCTGGATCATTACGTAGAAAGTCGGCCGGACCACCTTGCCGTAACAGGTGAAATTTAGTTTGATTTCCATGGTTTCGCCGGACTCGAAAACGTAAAGCTCATTCTCAAAAACATTGTTAATGCTAACCTTGTCGATGGTTAAGGAACTTGGCCAGTTTTGTTTGGTTTTGCAAAGCTTTTGATTCTCCAGATAGCTTTTAAAGGGACTAAAGGGAAAGTCGCTTTTTGCAGGGGAAGTTTCCCGTTTTTCCAAAACAATTGCTATGACTCCCGCCCTTTTTAGTACATCCACCGGCAATTCGGATTTGTGAATTACAAACTCACGCCCTTTTTCAATTTTATAATATTCCCGCCAGTACTTTTGAGGCTTCTTTTTATTCTTCAGGCAGAACTTCAGCTTTTTTTTCTGATCCATTTTCAGGTAGTTTTTACCAACGGCGTCGTCGATTTCCCCAAAAGCCACAGCTCTTACAAAATAGAGCAAAGTAGGATTGATAAGCCTTTCCCGGATAGTGTAATCGTTGTAATGGCGCTGTTCATAATCATCACCGCCCCAGGTTTCAGTCTCGATGTGATGCCCCAGGTTAAAAGGAACTGTAAGAACCAGTTTTCCGCCGGGTTTGAGCACCCTGCCAAGCTCTTTCAAAACAATGGCGTCTTTAAAAAGGGGGAGGTGTTCGATCATGCTTATGGCTGACACCCTGTCAAAAGTATTATCAGGAAAATCGAGTTTTTCCGCGTCCATGGTCATAATATTGAGTTTGCCTTTGGGGATTTTCAGTCTGGCGCGGGTTTTTTCAATGTAGTGCCGGCTCTGGTCATCGTAATTTCTTTTGTCAATGGCCGTAACCTCACAGCCTTTTTCCGACACCAGAAACAGAGATGGAATAGAGATAAATCCCGCGCCGACTTCCAATACTTTCATTCCCGGGGCGGCGTCCAGAAGATTCAGAGCCAGAGGATATTCCATCCACCTGAAGTAGTTTTGCCTTGAATTATAGTCGTCCTTTTCCAGTTTTCCAGTGAAGTCATCTATATCAGCATACTTGATTTCCCGGCTCATTAATTCGTTTCCTCTTTTATTTCAATCTTTTGAGTCAATTCGACTTGAGCTGCACTCAATAAAAATGTCAGAAATGGGTGTTCTTAGCAATAAAAAACATAAATTAACTTTTCCTGGTTTCTTCACCATGATATGGTTCTTCGAGGATAATTTTGTGAGGTAAATGGGGAAAGCATAAATGCCCAGAGCAACAGAAAAAGACTTTGATCCTTTAGAATATGACTCATCCGTGGGGGGAAAGTTCGACCAAAGACCCTCTCAAATCAAGCTTATTCCTCCTGAGCCGATAGTAGCCGAAAACTTTCTTCCAAATAAAATAGGTTCCATTGAAAACCATCAAAAGGCTCTGCCCCGTATAGCAAAAGATAAAAGACTTGTACTGGCCATTGAGAACGCGCTCCGGGATATTCCCACCTCCCATAGTCTTTGCCACCATGATTCCAGGGAGATGGGTTTTCTTGAACCCCGGAGCGTCCACCTGGTCCTTACCTCCCCTCCCTATTGGACTCTCAAGGAGTATGGGAAAACAACCGGTCAGTTGGGCTTCATTAAAGACTATGAAAAATTTCTCTCTGAGCTTGACCGGGTTTGGGACCATTGTTTCCGGGCTCTGGTCCCTGGAGGGCGTCTCATCTGCGTTGTTGGGGACGTTTGTCTCTCCCGAAGAAAAAATGCCGGGAGACATATGGTTGTCCCTCTTCATGCCTCCATTCAGGAGCATTGCCGGACAATAGGCTTTGACAACCTTTCTCCCATCATCTGGCATAAGATTGCCAACGCAGCCTATGAAGTTGAAAACGGAGGGGGAGGCTTTCTCGGCAAGCCCTATGAACCCAATGCCGTCATTAAGAACGACATTGAGTTTATCCTTATGGAGCGCAAACCCGGAGGTTATAGAAGCCCCTCAGTGCCTACCAGGGTCCTAAGCGTCATTTCTGAGGAGAACCATGGGAAATGGTTTCAACAAATTTGGACCGGACTCACTGGAGCCTCCACAAAAAAACATCCCGCCCCTTATCCTGAGGAACTCGCCGAGCGCCTTATCCGAATGTTTAGCTTTGTAGGGGATACCGTCCTTGATCCGTTCATGGGGACCGGGACAACCAACCTAGCGGCCGCAAGATTTGGAAGAAACAGCATAGGTGTTGAGATTGATCCGCAATACTTTGGCATGGCTTATGACCGCCTCATGAGCGGTACGTCCAGTCTATTCAGCAAAACAGAGGTAAGGGTTTTCAAAAAGGAGTAAGGGGATTGAAAGACCTGGATAAGAGGGTCTCAAAAGCGGTTCGTTTTTTCTGGGAAACGAGAGCCAACCAAAAGAAAAAACAGGATACCTCCGGAAAGAAAGACCAAGGTAGTAGAAGTGCTGTGACCGGAGGTAAGCAGCTTGACGGCTTTGTAAACCTTGTCAGTGGTTTGCTCATAGAGAGTGGAGTACCCGCGGAGTCTATATTCCGGAAAAGCAAGCTTGATCTACCCGGTTTTTTCCGCCCGGAGAAGAGATTGGATTTGCTTGTAGTCCATGAGGGCAATCTCCTTGCGGTTATTGAGTTCAAAGCACAAGCGGGACCCTCCTTTGGGAACAACTTTAACAACCGAACAGAGGAAGCCATAGGGAACGCAACGGACATTTGGACCGCATACCGGGAGGGCGCGTTCAAGATTTCCCCTAGACCTTGGTTGGGTTATCTCATACTCCTGGAGGAGGCGCTTGGCTCTACACGTCCGGTCTCTTGTAGTGAGAATCATTTTCCGGTTTTTAAGGAATTTGAAGGGGCGTCCTACGCAAAGCGGTATGAAATTTTTTGTAGTAAATTGATGAGGGAGAGATTGTACGATTCCACTTGCTTGATTCTTTCTGAGAAGGAAAAAGGGATTCAAGGCAAATGCCGGGAGCCATTATCCGAATTATCTTGCGGGAGTTTTTTCACTTCCCTTCTTGGAGCAACGAATACGCAAATTGGTCAAAGCTGAGTCCCTGGATGCTCATTTCTTAAAAAAACACTTATTTTATTTACCCCATGGCTGATTGGGGTTATATTGAACTGCTTGGAGTTGTTTAAAAATTTTAATAAAATCAGCTTAGTTTTATAAATGAGAAAAAAAGTATTAATAATCACATGCGAGATGCTGCCCTTTCCGGGCAAGCCGGTTTGCGGCGGGGGCATCAGGGTCTGGGGTCTTGGCAACGGCATTTCACAAGGGGGGCATGAGGTAATTTACAGCCTGCCCGCCGAGATCGTCGCCGACGACCAGGGTTTGCCTGATTCAATTCGAGTCGCCGCCCATGAACCCGAAGAGCTTAACAAGAAGGTCCTGGAGATCATGCCGGACCTTATTATTGTTGAGCAATGGGGTCTGGCCACCTATCTTGACGATCTCAAGATTCCCATGGCCATCGACCTTCATGGTCCTTTGTCTCTGGAAAACGCTTTCAAGTCAGGAGGCAATTTTCTTTCCGACGCCCTTACCAAAGTGGACGCCCTGGCAAAAAGCGACTTTTTAATCTGTCCCGGAGAGCTTCAGAAGAGATATTTCTACACCTGGTATCTTATGGCCGGAGTCGCGCCCCAGGAGGCAAAAATCGCTGTGGCGCCTGTGGGCATGCCGGACCGGCTTCCAAAAAAGAAAAAGCCAAAATCCCCTTTGCTGGTCTATGGCGGCGTCACCTGGCCCTGGATTGATCCTTTTCCCGGTCTTGCCATAGCCGCGGACCTTGTTTCAAAGACAAAAGGCGCCGCTTTTGACTTATATGTCCAGAGTCCGCCCCTTTTGAATAATCACCCCCTTTATTCAATAAATAAAAACATTCTCAGAAACTATGATGACAAATTGTCCGGCAAAAAAGGGGTCAGGATCAAATCCTACATTCCCCATGACGATTTGATGGGCAGGTATAGCATGGCTACAGCGGCTTTTGATCTCTATCGGAGAAATCCTGAAAGAGAGCTTGCCGTTACAACCAGAACCGTCGAGTACATGTGGGCCGGGCTGCCGGTTATCTATGCTGATTACGGGGAGCTTTCAAACCCAATCAAGGAATATGACGCGGGTTGGATTGTTGACCCCGAGGACTCGGTTGCCATTGAGAAAGCGGTGACCCAGGCTCTTTCCGACCCGAAACTGACGGAGAAAAAAGGTCAAAACGCCCGGAAACTGGTCAAAGATAAATATACGTGGCATGAATCAGTAAAAGAGCTTCTTTTTTACGTTGAGAATCCTCCTTACAGAAAAAAGAAAGGCACCCTTGTTTCAGGGATTCGGGACTATTACAGAGCCGAAAGCGTCGAGGAGATACTTGAGGGTAAAAATAAAATTTCAGATATGAATGACGAACTTCGGGAGTTGATGGTCAATGGTGAAAAAGAGAAGAGCGCGCGGGACCGCCGCATTGAAGACCTTGGCGAACAGATCACAAAGCTAACTTTTGAAAAAGATGTCCATATTCGGGAGATTATCGCGGATAATCGCAAAGAACTCGAAAAGAAAGACGATGATATAAAGCGGCTCCTGAAAAATCTGGATTATGAAACCAGGACCAGGGACAAAGAGATACAGCGGCTTCACAAGGACAGGCAGATCGCCGAAACAAAGCTCCAGGATGAGATCAGCCGCCTCAACAAGGAGAGAGAGGCTGATCGCCGCCAGTCCCAGATGGAACACCAGAAACTTAATGACAGCCGTTCATCAGAAATAGCCTCTATCAAAAAAGCCAAAACCAATGAGATGGACAAGCTATTGATGGAGATAAAAACTCTTCACAAACAGATGGCAAAAGATCAGAAGGAACATAATGCCCAGATAAAAAGCTTTGACAAGGAAATTCAGGCTCTTAAAGAGTCGGCGTCAAAAGAGCTTAAAAAAACCATCGAGAAAAAAGATAAGTCTTTTACAGAGCAGAAGGAGAAGAACGAACAGGAGATCAAAAAACTTCAGGCTCGCATTGACAAGCTCACCGAAACAAAAGAGACAAACAAGAAGGAACTGGGCGATGAGATAACATCCCTTAACAGAGAGAAAGAGAAAACCCGGAAGGAGCATGAAGCTGAAATTAAAGCTCTGATTAAAAAGCATGAGAACGCCCTGTCAAGACGAACAAAAGAATATGATAAAAAACTCCATACCCGGGAAAAGAAACTCGACGCCGAGTCTGAAAGAAGAAAGAACCTTGAAACTGAGTTGCAGGGCGAAATCAGGCAGCTTAATCGGGAGCAGCAGCAGTTGATCGTAAAGCAGGATTCCGCCCTCTCCGCGGCAAACGAGACTTACGAGACAAAGCTCTCAAAACAATCCGAAGAGAGCGATAATAAGTTAAAGGAGCTTCAGGAAAAACTCGACGCCGAGTCTGACAGAAGAAAGAACCTTGAAACAGAGTTGCAGGGCGAGATCAGGCAGCTTAATCGGGAAAACCAGAAACTTGTGGAAAAACATGATCATGCCCTATCTTTGGCAAATGAGAAATTTGAGAAGAAGCTCTCAAAAGCCAACAAGGATAAAGACACTCAACTGGAAAAAGTTGAAAAGAAGCTTGAGAACCTTTCAAATGAAAAGCAGAAATCGGAAAAGGAGCTTC
This sequence comes from uncultured bacterium, assembly GCA_964430795.1. Classification (GTDB taxonomy): domain Bacteria; phylum Lernaellota; class Lernaellaia; order JACKCT01; family CAYSHR01; genus CAYSHR01. The sequence goes on along the minus strand of CAYSHR010000060.1, from coordinate 3,425 downwards.
AGGAAGAAGTTCGAAAGTTAAACAGGGAAACCCAGAGTTTAGTCGCCGGGCACAGCAAGGAGATTACCGAGCTCGCCACCAATCACCAGGCAGAGCTGTCAAGATCAAGAATCGGTTTTGAGGAAGAACAGAAAGAGCTTTCCCGCAAATTCACCAGGCAGACCGAGAAGCTTGAGGATGAAAATAAATCTCTTCAGGATGATCTAAAAAGAATCAGCATTTCAAGAGAAGCCGATCAACGCAAAACCTCCCAAAAGATGGAAAAACTCCAGGATGCCCATCAGGAAGAGCTAAAGAAAGCGGCCCGGGACGCGCAAAAGGAGATTGAAGCCAGAGAAAAACTTCTTGCCGGACACGCCGACGAAATCGCCGAAGTTGAAAAAGTCTGGCAGGGAAAAATCGATGATAAAGATAATGATATCGAGAAGCTTAAAGGACAACTGGACGACCTCAATCAGCAGATAACCAGCCGCCTTACCGAGCTTGATAGAATAGTCTCTGAAAAAGAGATATACATCACTGAATCCGAAAAAAGATTTGATAAGCTTGAACTTACCATAACCGACCAGAGGAACGAGATTAACGTCCAGAAAGACGAACTTGCCTTTGCTCATGCTTCCCTGTCCACATCCGCGGCGACCAATGAAGCATTAAAAGCCGATGTGGAGAATCTCAAAACCGACCTTGCAAAAATCACCGTCAACGCTCAAAACCTGGAAGGAGAATTGCCAAGTCTTCGCAGACGGGCTGAACTTGCCGAGCGCAAGCTTTCCGATTTTTTAAATCGAGATGAACTTAAGAAAAAAAGCAGAAAAGAGAAACAGTCGGAGAAATATCTATCCCAGCTTCCTAAGCTTGGATTCCTCTGGACGGTTAACCTGCTGGGCAACTCATATATGGAGATGTGGCAAAAAAGAATGGGGCTGCGTCTTTTTCCAGGCACCAAAAAAAGCAAAGTCAAAAAGAAGAAAGGGGGTAAAAAATGAATATTCTCATGCTTCACCCCCATGACATCTATTCGAACTCGGAGCCCTGGACTGTCCGGATTACATATCTGGCTGAGGAGTTTGTAAAGAGAGGGCACAACGTCCGGCTCATCTATCACCTTATCGACAGCAGAGTCTCTCTTGAGGAGGCCACCGCCAGGCAGGAATATCCCTTTACTACCATACCTGCTTATCGCCACCAACTAGCTCTTGTGGCCAAAATGCGGTCCGTGACCCAGTTCGCCAGATGGGCTGATGTAATTCATTTCCAGAAATGCTTTCCCCATGTCTCCATCCCCGCCATCTGGGCCGGCTACCGATTGGGCAAGCCGGTCCATTACGACTGGGATGACTGGGAGTTTGGAATTTACAACTACTCCCCCATGAATCGTATTGTGGGATACACCATTGACGCCTTTGAAAAAGCCCTGCCGAAAATGGTGGATTCGGTAAGCGTGGCCAGCCAATCATTGCGGGAGTACGCTCTTAGGCTTGGGGTTCCCGAACAGCGGATTTTCGAGGCTCATGTGGGCGCGGACCTTCAAAGATTCAGACCAGATATCGACGGGAGTTCCGTTCGGACAAAGCACCACATTAACGGCCCTGTCGTGTTATACCTGGGGCAGCTTCACGGCGCTCAATATCTCGAACTATTTTTAAACGCCTCGGCGATGATTTCCAAAGAGAGACCCGACGTTACCTTTATGGTTGTTGGAGGGGGAGATAGATTCGGCGAACTGTTCCAGCTTACCGAAGAGCTTAAAATCGCCAACAAAGTGGTCTTTACAGGCTCTATTGATCACGATGAGATTCCTTTATATATCGCCGCCGCTGATGTTGCCGTAGCCTGCTTTGAGGATACCCCCCAAACCAGGACAAAAAGCCCGCTGAAAATTGTCGAGTATATGGCCATGGGACAGGCCGTGGTGGCCAGTAAAATGGGAGAGGTCCCCGCAATGATGGGAGACGCGGGCATTCTAGTGGAACCGGGAAAGGCCGACCAGATCGCAAAGGGCGTATTGAAGCTTCTTGAATCGCCGGAACTTCGCGAGGAACTTGGCGAAAAAGCCAGACTTAGAGCCCAGACTGAATACAACTGGGGCGTTACCGCGGAAAATCTCCTTACCGCCTACCAGATGATTACCGAACATTATAAATGGCTCTTCTGGAAAACCAAAAAAAAAACCGTAGAAAATAAATTTATTGACCTGCCTAGTCCCGGCCACGGCTCGGCGCCTCTACCCTTGCCCGCTGAAAAACAACCGAAGAAAAAGGAAGAAATAAAAAAGGAGAAGATGGTCTATCCCCCGGTGGAGAAAAAAGGGGAGGAAGATAAATGTGAATCTCCCAAAGCCGAGAAAGAAGGATTGGGGGAGAAAAAAAAGCAAAAGAAAAATATCCCAACGGTTCAGATACCCCAAGAGGTGTTTGAGGATAAAGAGACAAAAGATCAAGATGGGCATACCCACGAAATTCACGGTCCCCTGATTTCCACAAAGTTAAAAAGAGAGTTGAAAAAGAGTGATGGACCAAAGCCCTTCCCAAAGGTTCTGCCGGCAAAAGCAAAACTGACATATGCCGAGCGGGTTAAAGGTTTTATCGCCGCCAACAGGGATATAATGGGGGTGATGGACGGGCGGAGAAGTTTTATTGGTCCCTATACCGTTCAGATCGATCCCACCAACAGGTGCAACAATGATTGCATCGCCTGCTGGTGCCGCAGTCCTTTGCTTCTTGACAAAGGGCTACCCGCGCAAAAGAGAGGGCAGACTCTCCCTCTTGAAATAGTAAAAGACCTTCTTGATGATGTTGTGGCCATGGAAACAAAAGAGATTTATATCGCCGGTGGAGGAGAGCCCTTTTGTCATCCCCATATGCTGGAGATCATAGAATACATAAAGAAGAGCGGCCTGATTTGCAACATCAACACCAACTTCACTCTCATTGATCAGGATGTGGTGAAGTTCATTGCCGACCAGAAGGTTGACTACATGACTGTTTCGGTATGGGCCGGTACTCCCGAGACCTACGCGGACCTTCATCCCAATAAAACCGAAGAGACTTTTCATGACATCCAGAAATATCTGACGATGCTGAATAAAATAAAAAAGCAGAAACCTTTTATCAAAGTTTACAACGTCATCAGCAATCTCAATTTTCAGGAGATCAAGCAGATGATCGACTTTGCCTTAAAAACCAGGTCCGAGTCGGTTGAGTTCACCATGCTTGACACTATTCCCGACAGGACCGACCACCTTCTTTTAAACGAAGAGCAAAGACAATGGTTATACGCAGAGGCATGCCGAATTCATAAATGGATAGTTGAAGAGGAGGAGGAATCGAGGCTCCATCTTTTCAAGTATGATCAGTTCCTTCGCAGAGTGTCGGGAGAGGCGTCGGTTTCAGGGGAGCATGACAAGAACATCATTGACTCCATGC
>CAYSHR010000059.1:0-11564 GCA_964430795.1 uncultured bacterium | reverse complement strand
CCCCTGTCTGATGGCCGTATGTATCATTTACCTCCTTAAATTGATCTATGTCCGTCATTACACAGCTAACAGGGTACTCCCAGCCCTTTGTTATGCAGCTTAAAATAGACTGGGGTTTTGATTCCGCGGATGATTTGGCTTGAATTTTAAGAGACCGTGAGATCATTCGTTTCAGGGCGATCTCAAAAGCTCTCCGATTATCAATGCCTGTAAGTGAATCTGTAATGGCTTTTTCATTGGCTTTTTCCATGTCCCTTTCAAGAGAATTAATATAGGCTTCAACAAGATTTCTTCTTCCGGGTTCGGGTATTGACGCCCTGATTATTCTAAAAACCTTATTTCTCATTTTCACCTTCTTTGAATCAAAGTGATATTAATAAACCGGCCACAGAGGCTAGTCTTTCTTGATAACTTTACGAATGGAATACTGGGGCGCCCTGTTTATCCCCTGGGCAATTCGCCCAACGTATTCCCCAATTAGCCCTAAAAACATAAATAGGGCGCCAAAAAGCAGACTGAGGTAAGTCATGGTGGAGGCCCATCCGGGAAATGATACAGACCCGGAAAGTCTGCCGTAAACTATTGTCCCGGCAAAAAGCCCCGCCGCCGCGGCAAGAATAAAGCCGGCGATAAAAACAAAGCGAAGGGGAGCGATGGAGAAGTTAAAAAATAGATTCATTGAAAGCATAACCAGCTTGTAGAAATTATAATTGCTCCCGCCGAATTCCCTCTCCTTATGCTCGACAAAGGTGTATCCGACATATGAGGTATGTTGAAAAATCAGCCCATCGATAAAAGTAAAATTTCCTCTGTAATTCAAGATACAGTCTTTTAACGTCCGGGTCATTATTCTAAATCCGGAAGCTCCGAATTTGGCCTGGCCGAAAAGTTTTCTGATAACAAATTTTACCATCCTGGTTCCAAGGTTTCTTCCTGGGGCGTGTTTCTTGCGATGAGGAATCCCGAAAACCACTTCCATATCTTCTTCTAAAAGGGCTTTTATCAGAGCTGGAATCTCTTCAGGAGGATTCTGAAGATCGTCATCAAGGGTAATAATGTAATCGCCTTTTGCCTTTGAGAGACCGCACAGAAGAGCGTTCTGCTGACCGAAATTTCGCAAAAGATCGACAAATATCACGTTGTCGTTTTCCTCGGCAAGCTTTCTTAAAACATTTGATGATCCATCCGTCGAGGCGTCATTTACAAGGATCAATTCAAAAGGCTTATTCATAGAAGTAAAAACATCCCTGATTCTCTGGTGCAACATCTCCAAGGTCCGTTGTGAGTTGTATACTGGAACAATAACGGAATAGTCGGGGTTATTATTGATCAACGGCGCCTCCGGGTATTAAAAAAACTTAACACTTCTTCTATTACCCTATCCTGGTCCATAGTTGTCAACCCATGAAAAAGAGGCAGTCTGACTAGGCGCGAGGAGACATCTTCAGTTACAGGGCACATACCGGTTTTACCGCCAAACTTTTTGCCCATGGGAGAAAGATGAAGGGGAAGATAATGAAATACGCAGTGAATATTTTTTGCCCTGAGATATTTTATAAGGTCGTCCCTCTCTGTTTCAGATTCCATTAAAAGATAAAAAATATGGCCGCTCTCTTTTCGGTTTTTCGGGACAACCGGCAGTGCGGCGTTGCCGGCTTTTTCAAGACGCGAAAGTCCCGCGGCGTATCTGTTATATAGAAACCGCCTTTGGTCCAATATTTGATCGACCTTTTCAAGTTGAGCAAAGAGATAGGCCGCCAGAAGATCGGACATTAAAAAGCTGGAACCGGTATCAACCCAGGTGTATTTGTCCACCTCGCCTCTAAAGAACTTGCTCCGATTGGTGCCCTTCTCCCAGATGATCTCTCCTCTTTCAATAAACGACGCGTCATTGATTAAAAGGGCGCCCCCCTCTCCACAATGAAGATTCTTTGTCTCGTGAAAACTAAAGGCGCCAAGCCGGCCTATTGACCCAAGATATTTGTCTTCGAACTTTGAACCAACGCACTGGGCCGCGTCCTCCACCACGGTTACATTATTCTTTTTAGCGATTTCCATAATGCGGTTCATCTGGGCGCCAACACCGGCGTAATGAATCGGGACAATAGCCTTTGTCCTTTCACAAATGAGATCTTCCAGACTTTCATGATCCAGGTTTAAAGTATCGTGGGTTACGTCGGCAAAAACCGGCTTCGCGCCCTTTGATGCAAAAGCATTGGCTGTTGAAACAAAGGAAAAGCTCGGCACAATTACTTCGTCCCCGGGTTTAATATCCAGGAGCATAGCCGCCATTTCCAGAGCGTCAGTGCATGATGTAGTCAAAAGAACCTTTTTTATTCCGTATTTTTCTTCCAGCAGTTTCTGGGTCTTTTTTGTAAATTCGCCATTGCCTGAAATCTGCCCGGACTTTACCGCCCTTTTCATATACTGGAGTTCGTTGCCCACAATCGCGGGTTTGTTATAGGGAATAAAGGTTTTCTCTTTTGAAGCCAAAATCTATAACCGCCTTAAGGTTGTCGGAATTTTTCAATTATAAATTAGTATGGGTCAAATAGGAAGGCGGAAGAGTAGTAATCGTTCAGTTGCCTTTTAGGAAAGGAACTATATTGGATCATCCCTGTATCTTTCCAGCTCTCTGAATCTGGCGAAACGGCGATCAAACTGAAGTTCCGCTTTGCCTGTAGGACCGTTTCTGTTTTTAGATAATATTACCTCAGCCAGCCCTTTACTCTCCAGGTCGTCTTCATGGTAATACTCATGGCGGTATATAAAGGCGATCATGTCCGCGTCCTGCTCCACCGCTCCGGACTCCCTGATATCAGCCAGTCTGGGGCGTTTGTCGTCTCTTTTTTCAACTCCACGGTTCAGTTGGGAAAGGCAGACAATCGGAACGTTCAACTCTTTGGAAATCGCTTTTAAGGAACGGCTCATGTCCGATATCTGCTGCTCCCGGTTTTCGATTCCCCTTCTGGGTTTTACAAGCTGAAGGTAGTCAACGATTATTAGCCCCAGGTCTTTTATTCTGCGGCATTTCGCCCGTATTTCATCGGTGCTTATCATACCCGCGTCATCAATATAGATCGGCGCGTCCGAAAGCATGGCCGCGGCTTTTGTAAAGTCCTGAAAATCGGTGGTGGTCGCCTCCCCGTTTCTCAGCCTCATAATATCAACTCCAGCTTGAGAACAGAGCATTCTGACGCCACATGAAACAGCGCTCATCTCCAAGGTAAAAAACGCGACTTTAATGTTGGCGCCTATAGCCACATTGGCGGCGATATTAAAGGCAAAGGCCGATTTTCCCATGGAAGGGCGCGCGGCAATTACCGTTAGCTCTCCTTTTTGCAGACCATTGGTAAGCTCATCCAATTTGGAATACCCTGTAGGCACACCAGTAAAAGTCTGCCCTCCTTCTGAAAACTGATCCAGGTGAGTCATGCTTTGGATTATTACGTCGTCAATGGGCTTAATGGAGCTTTGAATATCCCTTTCCCCCACCTCCATAATGGTTCGTTCAGCGTCATTTATTATTTCAGAAACATCGGCGCCGGAATTGTAGGCGTCGTCGATAATCCCACGGCAGGCGTCAAGAAGATTTCTCAACTGAGCCTTATCCACAATTATTCTCGCGTATGTGCGGATGTTGTGGCTGGTGGGAACATTTTCCGTAAGCTCGGATAGATAAATCACTCCCCCCACTTGCTCCAGATTACCCTCTTTCTCAAGATGCTCGGAAAGAGTAATTAGGTCAATGGCGTCATTTCTTGATCCAAGATAGAGCATGGCCTCGAATATTTTTCTGTGGGAAGCCTTGTAAAAATCCTCAACTCGCAACAAATCGGAGATCAGATCGATAGCGGGAGGGCGCAGCATGATGCTTCCCAATAACGCTAATTCCGACTCAATTGAATTGGGCAACTGCTTTGTCGAGCTGTTTAGGGAATTGATATCTACGCTCATATATGACTCCATAAATGGGGCTATCTGTAAAATATACTATTTGAAAATTACCGGTTTTTGCTTTTTTACTTCTTTATTGTCCTTTGGGATATTGGGGAGATTACCATTTTCGGACTTCTCTGTAAAGCAAATAAATTATTGATTTTGCAGGGAAATTTTGTTTATAGACTGTTGATAACTCTCTTCGTTGTTGATAATGTGTGGAAAGGTTTTCTCTTTTGTTGATAACCTTGAGCAAATAGTTTATTTCCTGTTGGAAACCTGTTCACGAATAATAAAAAAAACCGGGGCGCGCAACATGTACGCGTTCCCGGTTTGAAAACGATCTTTTATGGGATTTATTCAGCTACAACCCAGACCCTGACTTTGGTGTTGATATTCTGATGAATTTTAATATCCACGTCAAAAACGCCGGTGGTCTTTATCGGGTCGGCCAGCAGAATATTCTTTTTGTTAATATCCATACCTTCTTTTTTGAGGGCGTCGGCGATATTCATTCTGGTTACCGAGCCAAAAAGTTTCTCTTCCTCGCCCACTTTCGCGCCAATGGTGATCTTAAGAGACTCAAGACGATCCGAAATGGATTGGGCGTCTTTCATATCTCTTAGCCTCTTGGCTTCCACAAGCCTCTTGCTGTGTTCAAGCTGCTTAATGGAGCGTTTTGTAGCCTGCATGGCCAGCCCTTTTGGTAAAAGGTAATTGCGGGCATATCCGTCCGACACCTTTACAAGGTCGCCCATCTTTCCCAGCTTCTCAATATTTTCCGTTAATATAACTTCCATAATAAGCCCCCTCCCGTTATACGGTTTCCGCGATATAAGGCAAAAGGGCCATCTGGCGCGCGCGCTTGATGGCGGTAGTAATACCGCGCTGGTGTTTGGCGCAATTGCCGCTGATCCTGCGAGGTATGATCTTACCTCGCTCGGTGGTAAAATATTTCAGGGTTTTAGGGTCTTTGTAATCGATCTCCAATGAGGTATCCGCGCAAAATCTGCAAATCCTCTTTTTCTGTATAGCTCTTCGCTTTGCCATTTCGGCCGCCTCCTTAGTTTCAAATCCTTAACTGAATAAGGATAAAATTGGTTTAGAATGGGATGTCATCGTCATCAATGGGCGGCGGCTCCATAGGACCTGAGTCGCCATCGGAAGAGGGCTTTCTGGTAGAGTCTCCTCTTCCTCCAAGGAATTGGACCTCCCGAGCAATGACCTCGACTTTTGAGCGCTTCTGTCCGTCCTGGGTCTCCCATCTTCGCTGGACCAGGTCGCCCTCGACAAGAACACCGCGCCCTTTTTGAAGATATTCGGCACAGTTTTCCGCGATCCTTCCAAAAACGGTCACATCGAAATAATTGGCTTCCGATTCCCAGTTGTCACCTTTTTTTACCCTCCGGTTAACAGCTACGCCTAATGTGGTGACCGCAGTGCCCCCTGTGGTGTATCTAAGCTCGGGATCTCTTGTAAGATTTCCGCAGAGGATAGCTTTGCTCAAATTAGCCATTGTTAATCTCCTTAACTCATGGGCGGAAAATACCGTATCAGCCTAAAACTCTATTCGGTTTTCTCCTCGTTGTCATCAGAAGTTTCCTCTGTCTCTTCTTTTTCCGGCTCAGCTTCAGGCGCCTTTTCCGGTTCCGGTTCCGGTTCAACATCCAGTTCGATTGGAATTTCCACTTCCACATCCGGCACAGCCTCGACTTCCGGTTCGGTTTCCGTCTCAGGCTCAGGTTCTTTCTCCTCTTTTTCTTCAGCTACAGGCTCCTCAGGAGAAGGTTCGGGCTCAACTTCAGGCTCCTGGTTTTCAGCAAGTTCCCTTTTGGCTTGCTCCGCGAGAACTTCTTTTTTAGCGGCTTCCTGCTGTTCTTTCTGGATATCATCAAGAACTTTCTGCTCAGCCAAAGCTCGAGCCGCCCTCTCTTCCTCTTCTTTCTCTTTTGCCTCTCTGGTTTCCCTGGCTCTGGTCAGTTCCCCTTCAACATCCACATTGTCATCGATTTTTAAGGTCAGGAACTTCATAATTTCCTGGTTAATCCGGAAATTTCTCTCAAGCTCATGAATCAGATTTCCTTCGGCCAGAAAAGAATAAAGAACATATATGCCTTTATTTTGTTTCTGAACCTCATAAGCGAGTTTCTTTTTTCCCCAATTATCAGCAACAAGAACGCTTCCGCCATTATCAGTGATAACTGAATTGATTTTGTTAAGGGCGGCTTCTGTTTTTTCGTGGGGGGAATCGGATTTTAATAAGACAAGTGTTTCGAATTTTCGAAGCATGAATCCTCCTTTCGGTTCAAGTTCGAGCCCCCGACGTTTCGAGCCGCCGGGAACAAGGAGCTTTATTGATTTGTTTGACGCGGGCAAATTACCAGCGCCATGGTTTCCTGATAAAGTCCACCTCCAGGGTCTGAAAAAAACCCTGGAGATGGAAAAAAAGCGTTCTAAATACTTTTTATCTGGCGGCCAGCAATGGCGCGATAACCAGGCTGACAACCGACATAAGTTTGATCAAAATATTCATGGCCGGACCGCTTGTATCCTTGAAAGGATCGCCAACGGTGTCGCCAACAATAGCGGCTTTGTGGGCATCTGAACCCTTACCGCCAAAAGCGCCTTCTTCAATGTGCTTTTTAGCGTTATCCCAGGCGCCGCCGCCATTTGCCATCATCAGGGCAAGGAACACGCCGACAAGAACCGCGCCGGCCAAAAAGCCGCCAAGGGCCTGCCAGCCGAGAATGAATCCAACCAGGATAGGCGCGGCCACGGCCGCGATGCCGGGCACTATCATTCTTTTAAGAGCGGCGTCAGTGGAAATCTCGACGCAACGTTCGGTGTCCGGGTCCCCTGTGCCTTCCATGATTCCCGGAATCTCCCGGAACTGGCGACGAACCTCTTCAACCATTTCGCCGGCTGCAAGGCCAACCGACTTCATGGTGGAGGAACCGATAATAAAGGGCATGATTCCACCAAGGAACATACCAACAAGAACTATGGGATTCATAAGATCAAGAGTAATATCTCCACCGCCAAGACCCTCTTTGATCTTGTTTAAAAAGGCGGAGAAAAGAGCCAGCGCGGCCAATGCGGCTGAGCCAATGGCAAAGCCTTTTCCAATAGCGGCGGTAGTGTTTCCAAGGCTGTCGAGCTTGTCTGTGATTTTACGAACATCCTCGCCAAGGCCGGCCATCTCGGAGATTCCACCGGCATTGTCAGCCACCGGGCCGTAAGCGTCAACGCTCATGGTGATTCCGATGGTGGCAAGCATGGAAACCGCGGCAATGGCGATTCCGTAAATGCCCGAGAGGCTAAAGGATACGTATGTTGCCACAGCGATTACCAGAACCGGCGCCGCTGTTGACTCCATTCCAATGGCCAGACCGGAAATGATATTTGTGGCCGGGCCGGTCTCGGAAGCCTCCGCTATTTTCTTGATGGGCGTGCTGGAGGTAAAGTACTCGGTAATCATGCCGATTAGAACACCGGCGAGTAATCCCACGATAGTGGTGATCCACATGGTCAGAACGTTTCCTGTCGCGGAAGAACCCATAAGGAGTATGCAGGCGACAAAACTGCCCACAATATAAAGGCCGCCGGCGTACCAGGTAGCCTGACGGAGAGCCTTCTGGGGATCAATGTCTTTGAGTTTCTCGACCTGTTTTGACCCGATAATGGAGGCAAAAAGGCCGAACATGGAAAGAACGATGGGCAGAGCCATGAAATATATAATGTCGCTTTCCACCATAGTGGCGGCTATGGCGATGGCCGCCACCATGCCTCCGACATAGGATTCAAAAAGATCAGCCCCCATGCCCGCCACGTCGCCGACATTGTCACCAACGTTATCAGCGATAACCGCGGGGTTGCGGGGATCGTCTTCAGGGATGCCGGCTTCGACCTTGCCAACCAGGTCCGCGCCAACGTCAGCGGCTTTGGTATAGATGCCGCCGCCAATACGGGCGAAAAGAGCGATGGAACTGGCGCCCATGGCGAACCCGGCTATTACCTCGGCGAAATCCTTGAGGTTGCCCGCTGTGTTTGCCGCGAAAACGGCAAACCAGAAGAAAAGCCCGATTCCTATAAGGCCAAGAGAGGCGATGCTCATACCCATAACATTGCCACCGGCAAAAGCCATGGCCAGGGCCGAGCCGGCACCGTTTTCCGCGGCCTGATGGGATGTACGCACATTAGCTTTTGTCGCGGCTGTCATTCCAAAATATCCCGCGATCATGGAGCATCCGGCACCTGTAATAAAGGCAAGAGCGGTCCAGAAACCGCCACCGTAAACCCATAACAGCAAAAATACCGCCGCGATAAAGATTGCGATAATGCGGTATTCGCGACGCAGAAAAGTCATGGCGCCATTGTGAATTTTGTCCGCGATATTCCTCATGGTCTCATTGCCCGCGTCACTGGAAAGAATAAATTGATATACTTTCCAAGCGAAAACAAGACCTACAAGACCGACCAGCGGGGCAAAAAAGCCCAGAAAATCACCCATCGAGATCCTCCTTAATGTAGAAATTGATAAACCGTTTCAACTGTTTTATTCCTTTATTCCTTGCAAGGCTCAAAGTCCCTGCCATTGTATATGTTTGCCGCCCTTGCCGGGCCGTCATTCAATATTGACTCCACAGCGTCGGCGCCGAGCAATAGCCGTTCCTCAATGACTTTCAGTTCGGTTTTGCCGAATTTTGACAGAACAAAATCCGAAACGTCCATTAAAGGAATTTCCGGCCGGCCAACCCCAAACCTGACCCTGATAAAATCGCCATTTCCCAGGTTTGATCGAAGGGAATTAAGACCCTTATGCCCGGCTGTGCCACCTCCGACTTTTATGGATATCCTTCCCGGGTCAAGATCGATATCGTCATGAATCACGATCAGGTCGGAGGTTTCCAATTTGTAAAAGTGCAATGCTGGTCCAAGGGAATTTCCCGAGCGGTTCATGTATGTTTGGGGCAAAAGGATCAATGTTTTCTCATTTCCAATTCTCCCCGACCCCAATAAACCGGAAAATTTCCGCGTGGTTATGGATATTCCATGGCGTTTGCTCAGGATTTCACAGATCATAAAACCGACATTGTGCCTGGTATTTTGATATTTGGCGCCGGGGTTTCCCAGACCGCATATCAGTTTCACCCAACCTCCAGGCAAAAAGAGAAACAACGAGAAAACAACCGCTTTGCGGCGGCGTTAATATTTTTTCTCAACCTTGGAAGGCTTCTCTTCTTTTGCACCTTCTTCACCTTCTTTGCCTTCCGCGCCTTCTTCGCCTTCAACTCCCTCTTCGCCTTCCTCTTCCTCTTCCTCTTCCTCTTCGCCAAGGTCAAGCTCGCGAGGTATAGTCATGGTGCAGACCGGTGTTTTACCTTTCAGATTAACTGAAACTCCCTCAGGAAGATCGAAGTCCTCCACATATTTCGTATCGCCGGGTAAAATTTCCGTGACGTCCAGTTCGACAAATTCCGGAAGGTCCTTTACGTTGGCTCTGATGAGAAAGTACCTGCAAAGATGCTGGAGCACGCCGCCAAGAGCGACGCCTTTAGGATGACCAACCAGCATAACCGGCACCGGAATCTCGATCTCTTTTGTTGGATCAACAACAAAAAGATCCGCCGCCATAGGAGTTCTCTTGATGTGGTGGCGCTGGATTTCCTTAAACATCAATACCTTTTTTCCAATGTCGGACCTGCCCTCGATTTTCAGGCTTACTAAAGACCTCAGAGCTTTTCCAGTGATCAGAAGTTCGGAAAGCTCCCTGGCGTCAAGGGTGACGGTAACCGGATTGATCTCTTTTCCATAAACCACAGCCGGTATTTTTCCAGTGGCTCTCAATTTGTGAGCGGCGCCTTTGCCTGTGGTTTCTCTAATTTCCGCGTTCAAAGTAATCTGGTCCATGACTTTGCTAAATTGCCTCCGTGACTTTTTTCCAGGGAGCGGTTAATACGCCCCGGGAACAAATGGGAATAGCCGGCTTACCGAGCTTCCCATGTGAATGTTATACATGGTCGAGGCCAGCAATTTTGAAACGCTTGCCACTTCCAGTTTCGAACATTGTAATTCCTCGTCCCGTAGGGGAATTGTGTCGGTGATTATCAATTTATCGATGCAGCTTTTTTCTATTTTCTCGTGAGCCTTTTTCTTGTTTTTGTCCACTGACAGCACCGGATGAGTACAGCAGGCATAAACTTTTTTCGCACCTTCTTCTTTTAGCAGGCTCGCGGCTTTGATAAGGGTTCCCGCCGTATCCACCATGTCGTCTATCAATATGGCTACCTTGCCTTTTACATCTCCGATAAGACGCATGGATGTGACTTCCCCGGGTTTTGTTCTATGTTTATGCACTATGGCCAGTTGGGGTTGTTCCTCTTTTCGTTCTGAGAAAAGGATATGGTTAAGGTAAAGAGCCCTGCGGACGCCGCCGGCGTCTGGACTCACTATCACTACGTCCGATGGGCTGCTGACTCCTTCGCAGCATTTTAGAGAATTGACCATGGATTGGGCGGCATAAAGATTATCCACGGGAATATTGAAAAAACCCTGTATCTGCCCCGCGTGGAGATCAACGGTAAGAACTCTGCTGGCCCCCGCCGCGGTAATCAGGTCGGCCACCAACCGGGCGGAAATAGGTGTTCTGCCCGCGGTTTTTCTATCCTGGCGCGCGTACCCATAATAGGGCATTACCGTTGTAATTCGCGCGGCGCTGGAACGGCTCAAGGCGTCAAGCATTATCAGCAATTCCATAAGATGGGTGTTAACATCAGGGCGGCAGGTTGATTGAATTATATAAACGTCCTTTTCCCTGACATTGCAACCGATCTCGACACTGATTTCACCATCATTAAATTGCTTTACCTTTACCGGAGATGGGTCCAGACCTAACAGGTCACAGATATTTCCAGTCAACTCCTTGTTGCTGTTACCGGAAAATATCCGAATATCCGATGGATCAAGTTTCATTTGAGCGTTGTCAATTTCGCTCACGGCTTGTCCTCTCATTTAGCAATAAAAATTATTAAAAACCCAACATTTCATCTATTACCCGAGCCAAAATTCATGGAGAAAAAGATGGCTGGGGCGGCAGGATTCGAACCTGCGAATACAGGGACCAAAACCCTGTGACTTACCACTTGTCGACGCCCCAACGTTGGTTAAATTCCCCCCTGATATTCAAAGCATCAGCAAGAATGTCCGTTTTTAAAGAGTTATTTCCAATCCGATAAAGTAGAGGTGGAAAAAGCCCACCATCCCTTTTTTTGGGCGTCATCAGCCACACATCTGGCATTCCGGCCATTCTTGAAAATTCCAAAGACCGTTGGTCCACTGCCGCTCATCATAGATCCCTCCGCACCCGAATTTAGCAAAAAGCGTTTAACTTCAGCTATTTCCTGATGATCTGAAGCGACAATAGGTTCCAAGTCATTTCTAAGCAGGTCCACTGCCTCTCTATATCCCTTCAAAGAGGTGGGTACATTAGTTTGGTTTTTAGAACTTGTCAACTGGATTTTTCGGTAAATTTCAGCAGTTGAAACACCTATTCCAGGGTTGATCAGAACAAGGTAAAGTTCTTTCTCAAGGGCTATGGGGCTGAGTTTTTCACCTATCCCTCTGGC